>CAJOQZ010000172.1 GCA_905236585.1 uncultured Lachnospiraceae bacterium | reverse complement strand
GATGCTCCCGTTTTCAATGCCCGACATCCAGAGTTTGTAATAGTCGCCGACAATCGGTTTTACAATCAGGATCGTACCGACCGGCGCCAGCAGAAGCACCAGTTCCTGCACCGTCAAATCCTCGTCCTTATGGCGGTATATTTTATGAAGAATATGCACCGCGACGCCAAGCAGAAGCAGCATGCCGCCATATTCTATGATCGTCCAGACGATGTATTCCGCAACGATCGCTCCGACGCTTTCACGAAACAGCGCAAATCGGAAGATAAAATCCCGTTCAAAAAATCCGATCTCGGTCGGAATTTCAATGGACAGCCAGCGCAAAACGACAAACAGAATGCATAAGAAAAGTTTTTGCGCGGGGTTTCGCTTACCGTCCAAAAACCATAGCCCAAGAAAAGGGAGTATCACGGAAAAAATACGAAAGACCACCGGAAACGGCGCCGAGGTAAGCCGTCCGATCGGTCCTGTCGTAACGTACTCCGTGCTTAAGAAATCCCGGAGCATGATGCAGCCATAAAAGAGCAGCGCCGGTACATACGCCGCCTGTTTTCTTTTTACAAACGGCATACACCACGCCGCATGGATTACGGCGGTTGTCGAGAACAGGATAAACAGCGTAACCATCATCGCATATTGGAAAAATGTCTTATCAAAAAACATGAATTTATAAGCCCTCCTGCCGCAGTTGGTGCGCCAAATACGCCTTGACAAACGCCTGGTACTTGCCCCTCGCGACCGGAATCTTTTCCCCGCAGACGTCCACTTCCTTTGAATGGTACGCCTTCACATAGGATAAGTTAATCAGGTAGGAACGGTGAATCCGGTAAAAGCCGTCGCCCGCCTTGCGTTCGAGTTCGGCGAGTCTGCCGTAGGATTCCGTCAGGGTGCCGTTTCGCATATGAAGCACCAGTTTTCGGTCATAGACTTCCGCGTAGAGAAGATCGGTCAAATTGACCGACAAATTTGTCCCGGCAGTTTTTATCACCACGATGCGCTTTTTGTTTGCATCCCGGATAGAGGAATCTGTTTTTTTGCCCCTCTCGATTTCTTCGACGGCATGTCCGATTACTTCAATCAGCCGCTCTTTGCGGATCGGCTTTACGAGATATTGGAACGCCCGCACGTCGAACGCGTCGAAGACATATTCCATCGCGCCCGTCACGAAAATGATGACCGCGTCTTTTGCCGTTTTACGAACCTCCCGGGCGATATCCATGCCGCTCATCCCAGGCATCTGGATGTCCAAAAGCAGAATGTCTGCGGAAAAATCATCCGCAAAATACGCTTTTCCGTCGGTATAATAGCGCACCGATATTTCCGGGAAATGTTCCCGGATGCAGCCGGATAAGTATTCCCCGACAACCCTCTCGTCATCACAAATTGCCAATCGCAGTTTTCGTCCCATATTGCAAGTCCTTTGTACCTAATTCAAAACAGCGCAAATCGTTCACTTAAGAATCCACTCCAACATCCGTTCCCTTTGTGCCGCCGCGTTTTCGGAAATCCGCGCATCCGCCGACAACTCCAATGTTCTGCCGTCGGAGATGATATGCCCCTCGACTTCATCCGCCGTAATATAAGCAATCACATCTGCATTGAACGGACTGCCGATTTCCCATGTCGGATCATCCTTTTGGATTTCGGCGATCATATATTCCAAGTAGATCCGGTCGTACTGCTGCAGCGTCCACGTCCCCCGCATCCGATCCTTTTTTTCGACGGAGGTCTGGTAACGTCGGAGAATCTCGGATTTAATCCCGAAGCGTTTGGACATCCCGCAGTTTTCCATCAGCCCGTTTTTTTCAAACGTAAAGAGTTCCTGCCGCACCTCCGCCGGTACGTCGATGATCGCCATTTTCTCTTCCGCCGATCCGTCCATGCCCGCAACCCCGTAAAGATTCAGCATATCGCCGTCCGCATCAAAATCCTTCATGGTATTGATGATCTGCGAACGGATACGCTCTTCGGACATCCCCTCCGGCGGAAAGTTGTGCCCATATGCGTTCAGCCGCTCCAACGCCGCCTGATAGCGAGGATCGTCTTCGAAAAAAGCAATGTCATATTCGATTTCAAGTTCCGACAGCAGCGGCTTCCATGCGGTGAAATCCGTCATGTCAAAATCAGGGACGTTATGCCGCAGATAGTCGTCCAAGGCACGATACTCGTCAAATGTAAGCCTAAGCGACCAATAGCGGTCCGTATTTTTTGCGTCGATATACTGCATCCCGCCGACCTGATAGAAAAAGAAACCGTCGCAAAACCGCTTTGCGTGCCCCTTGATCTCAAGTTCCGCATAAATCGAGCCGACCGAAGGGTCTGCGCAGACCGTCGGATAGTTTTTTACATAATCGTCCGTAAGTGCACGAAATGTTTTGACGTCTTCGTCGTCATACAAAAGGATATGCCCATCGTCGACCGTCTCAAAACGATCCGTTAAAATGGAAAGCCCCGTCGCTGCGTCCGTGCGGATATCATAATCATCCTCGCTCCTCCCGTATCGGATATCCTCTCCGATTACCGAAACAAGAAGCGTCTGCAATTCCTCATCCAGCACCAATGGCACATATGCGCCGGTGTCCTCAAATCGGGTCATTAGGATATGCGAGCCATCTTCCTGCCGCTCCAATACGGTCGGTCCATAAAAATCAATCGCCCCCGCAATCGGATTCCCCTTATCATCAAACAGCCGATACCACGCATTTTCTTTATCGGGTACCAAATGATAATGCGCGGAAGCGGTTTCGCGAAATTCATTTTCCTGATGCCTGTGTGAAAAATACCATCCGCCGCTTGTGCCGAACAAAAGGGCTGCGAGTACAAAAACGACGGCTATACTTCTTCTATTTTTGAAAAAATCCGATACCATATTATAGATATCGGAAACATATCTGCAATCGCAAACTGCCGTTTACAACAAAAAAACTGCGATTCACAACATGAACAGCAATCGCACCGTGGGACGTTTTTTTTATTTGAGAATAATTCTACGCTCCGTAGAGGACGATATATACACTGATTCTACGATGCATAGGTTGCATTTCGCATCCGATTCGCAGTAAGATAGGATATGTAACAG
>CAJOQZ010000171.1 GCA_905236585.1 uncultured Lachnospiraceae bacterium | reverse complement strand
TTATCCACTTCCTGCCAAAAACATTCCTCTAACTTTGCAATTACGGAGAAATCTCCGAATCCAAGGAGTGAGAATCCCTGCATTTCAGGAAAATAGCGGATATTGGGCGCCATATCCGTATTGGAAGATACAGGGATGCAAAGCGTATACTGCGCCCCCGAAATGTGGCAGTTTCCCAATGTATTCCGCTCCTCGATAATGCCGAACAGCGGTTCGCTGCCGAGCATTTTATAGCCTTCTGCCACACATTTTTCATGGGCAAGATAATCAAGTTTTGCGGCTTCTTCCAGCGAGAAAGCGGTAATCTTCGTACAATAACATGTTACTGCGGGTAGGGATACAAACGCCCCCGAGTTGCCATTATGGGTAAGGCGGCACTCATATTCATCCAAAAATCGCTGCATCCGGCTTAGTTTTTGTCTTTGTGTTTTCAGAAACTCCGCGCCGTCCAACCGGTTATAGTACATATCCGTGATCTCTTTTTTTGACAATCCCATCCCCTGCATCCGTTGAAACTGACCTACAGCGGTAATGTTTTGCAGATCATAATAACGGTATCCCGTATCCGGGTTGACATAGTACGGCGTTAAAAAGCCGCATTCTTCAAGGCGGAACAGAGATGTTTTGCTGATTCCGCAGGTGTGGCACACTTCGGCGCTGGTAAAGAGTTTTCTGTCATTTGGAAAAGTCATAAAAAATATCGCCTTTCTCTTGACTCTGCCATGGGTGGTAGTGTTTTAATTATAACAGAGGAGGCAGATCATGAAAAGAAAAATCAGGACAATAACAGCACTTATTCTCACCGTAGCGATTTTGGCAGGATGTTCAAATACACCTGCAAAAGTTACGACAACGGAGGCCGGCACGCACAGCATTGAAGAGAAAAATGTTCCGTTTTATATTGAGGACGTAGAACACAAAGAAGATATCAATCTTTACTATGTGGATGGAAGTGAAGTTCCCTACATATCCATGGATACTGTTTTGGAGTTTCTGCAAAATATGCATGAGGCGGTAAGTTATGAATTGGAATATGACGGAGAGCATGCGATATTTACAAGAGAAGGGACAAAATTTACCTGTGATTTTGATTTTGAAAACGACACCATAACTTTTTTCGATTTTGACGCATTCCTAAAAGGAGATGCAGGTCCGATCGTCAATGTGGGGATTCCGGATGATGGAGCGGCAGCGGCTCTCTTTGAAGAGGTCGAAATTTTTTCCAATGACAGATACGGCAAAGTCATGACTTTTGACTTAAAACCGTATGAAATTGCGATCATTCATGAAGGGGATGGTTACTATGCTCCGCTTCAGACCATAAGCGACCTGATCCTTACCTATAATGTTGATTTTACCCTTTGCAACGGAGAGGCGGTTTTCTATCTTCCCGGCGTGCTTGATGACGACCTTGCCAAAATCTATTATTCGGCATCCGGTACAAGGACAGAAGAATTTGCAAAGTTTGACTATAATGAACTTTGTTTTGCGCTCGACCATGAATATGGTCTGAAAGAGATACATAACATAACGAGTTTCGACGATTTCTTTTTTGAATGCGGCGTCCGCAAAAAACTATCGGGGACAGACCAGACGAAAGCGGATATCGCTCTTAAGCAGTTTATCGACAGTCAACTCGATGATCTGCACTCAGTATTTAATAACAGATCATATATGAGCGACGAAGAGACTTTCGAGAAAGCGGCGGAAGAAAGTCAGGGGGCATGGCTGTTACGGTTTAAGGATAATTCAGAGTTCTTCTATGAAGCAAGAGACAAGGCGTTCCCGGAAGGAGTGCCGCCATATGAGGAGATTGGAGATACGGCATATATTACGTTTGATCATTTCACACATGCATCGGATGAAATTGATTATATGTCAGAGCCGACAGAGGATGAGCTGTATGATACGATCAGACTGATGCAGTATGCAAGAGATAAGATACTTCGCCCCCAAAGCCCCATCAAGAATGTAGTAATGGACCTTTCGATTAACATGGGCGGAGATGCCCAGTCCGCAGCATATGTAATAGCGTTTTATCTGGGGCTTGGCGACTTAAGCCTTGTAAATACCATGACCGGCGCAGCGGGGGTTGCGGCATATAAAATCGATTCAAACAGGGACGGGGAGTTTAATGCGGAGGATTATCTTTCCTTAAAGGGACTCAATCTTTATTGCCTGATTTCTCCCTCAAGTTTTTCGAGCGGAAACCTTGTACCCAATGCTTATATGATGTCTCCCAAGGTGACCCTGCTTGGAATGACTTCGGGCGGGGGCTCCTGCGGAGTTCATCTGATGTCAACAGCTGGCGGGAGCATCATACAGATATCGGGCTACCGAAGGATCAGCATATTTAAGAACGGCTCTTTCTATGATATCGACCGTGGCGCCACGCCGGACTTTGGCATTGCAAAGATTGAGGATTTTTACGACAGAAAGGCGCTTACGGAGTATATCGACAATCTGCTCTAAAAGCAGGAAGCAGTTTAGTATTTATAGAACAATAGAGATAGATTGTGAAAAAAGAAGGAGGAATTTATTTATGGAATTGTTAGGAAATCTTA
>CAJOQZ010000170.1 GCA_905236585.1 uncultured Lachnospiraceae bacterium | reverse complement strand
TGACAACACGAACTCCGCGCAGGGCGAATACGTTGAATTTGAAAAATACGCGGATAAGCATCCCGAACTGAATTTCCGAACGATCAATATGTCCTACTATACACAGAACGGCTTAAAAGAAGCCTTTTCCGAGATTGACGATCATTCGATCATTCTCTATCTTGACTGCCTTGAGGACGGAGACGGGAACGTCTATACTTTGGAAAGCGCGACTACTATGATCTCTGAATGCGCCCCCGTTGCTCCGATCTGGCGGCTGACGATTGCGGACGCAGGCAACGGCGTTTTCGGCGGACTCTCCTATTCCTTTAACGCCGCCGGGAAAAAAGCGGGTGAAATGGCGGCTATGATCCTTACCGGAACGGACCCCAGCTCGATCCAGCTTGTTACGGAGGCTGTTACGGAGGCGTACTTCGACCAGCACGAGCTGGATGAATTCGGCATCCGCATCACGCAGCTGCCGTCGGACGCCGTCATCCTCAATGAGCATGAGACGTTTGTCAAGTTCTACCGGGAAAACACGTTGATGATGAATCTGGTCTTTTTAATCATCCTTTTGATGATCGCGGTAATCGCCCTTCTGATCGTTGCGAACCGCCGCCGCGAAAAACTGATTCATCAGGACTTTTTAACGAAGATGCCGAACCGTACCTTCATCACGGAGCAGATCGCCTCCGTCACCGCCTCAGGGGAAGCGTTTGGACTGATTATGATCGACGTCGACAAATTCAAGACGATCAACGATACGCTCGGGCACTTAGTCGGCGACGAACTCCTTGTCGGAGTTGCAAAGCGGCTTAAGGCGCTGCACACCAAAGAACTTGTTTTCGCACGGATCGGCGGCGATGAATTTATGGGGCTGATCCACAACGCAGATAATGAAAAGGCGGATTCCATCTGTAAAGATATCGTCCGGGTCATGAAGGACGACTTCGATAGTTCTTCCGGTCCGCTGCATATCACAGTTTCCGTCGGATGCGCGACCTATCCTTCCGACACCGGGCAGGCGCAGTCTGTCATGGGGCTTGCGGATGAAGCATTGTATGACGTCAAGGAGCATGGACGCGACGGCTACCGACTGTACTGCAATCTGTAAAGGCGGCTTTTCGCATACCGCCAACAGGTATTTTCGCAGAGTTGCGGATTTCTGCGATATGTATGCTTCCGGCAGAGTTTATAATTTATTCAAAAAAAGTTTATAAAAAGTTCAAATTTTGTTCGTTGTAAAAGGGAAGCGGATTTGTTATGATTGACAGACTCTTCTCTTTTTTCATTCTCTTCCACGCCTTACTTTTGGGAGCCAAGTACTGTCCAACGAACGAAGTGAGTTGATGACAGCACTGGCATCCGACAGAGTAAGTCATATAATAACTTGCGTTATTAAAGGAGAGATTTATGACTTTTGAAACTTTTAAGAACCGCGTCACCGCCGAACTGATCGGCAGACTTCCCCAGGGAACGACCATCACGCCCCGGCGCGTTACGAAGAACAACAATTTAATCCTGGACGGAATCGTCATCAACCGCGACGGTCAGATTCTGTCTCCAACCATCTATCTAAACGAATACTACACCGCCTGTGACAAAGAACATATTCCGTTCGACGATCTTGTCGCCGACATCCTTTCGGCATATCAGAACTCCGTCCCTAAGGACGTCCCCGATATCCGGCGACTTTTCGATTTTGACCGGATCAAAGATAATGTTATCCTGCGGCTGGTGAACCGCGAAAAGAACGCATCCCTGTTGGAACAAACGCCCTTCGTTCCGTTCTGCGACCTCGCCATCACCTATCTTTGTCTGGTAGATATCCACCAAGAAAACGATGGGTTTATTTCCATTCGAAACGAACATTTGAAAAAATGGGGAATTACTCCTAAGGAGATGCATGCGCTCGCCAAAGCGAATACCCTCTCAAAATTTCCAGCGGTCTTTCAAAACATCGCCGATCTGCTCCCGCTTGCGCCGCTTACGGATGAGCCGTTTATTCCGCGGGCTTCTGATCTTTCGTTTCCGATGTTTGTTTTATCCAATTCCTTACGCATGCACGGCGCGGCATGCCTGTTGTATGACGGACTGCTTTTTGATATCGCAAAAAAACTCGGCGGCGATTTAATCATCCTGCCGTCGAGCATTCATGAAGTTCTGATTATTCCGGCATCCGCCGCCACAGACACGGACGCCTTAAATCATATGATCTGCGAAGTAAACGCGACATCCGTCGCCATCGACGAATATCTGTCCGATCATGTCTATTTTTATTCCGCCGAAACGGATGAGGTAACGTATTAATAAGCATACATTTCCGGTCGGCGCTGATTCAGGTACGGGCGTGCCGCCCGTGCCTTTTTTACGTCGTTTAGTTCTATGTTGCAGACGACGAACTGCTGGCTGTCGTCCGCTTTTACAATCGTCTTGCCGTTCGGGTCGATCACCATGGACTGCCCGACAAATTCGGCATCCCCCTCAACGCCGACGCGGTTGCACATGGCAACGAACACATTGTTCTGAAACGCCTGCACCTTTAGTTCAAGTTCGAACATATCCAGCGGCTCTGTGGAGACGTTCGCCGCGGGAATGATGATGATGTCCGCGCCTTTCGCCGCGCAGGTGCGGATGCTCTCCGGCATGTGCCTGTCATAACAGATCACGATCCCGACCTTTGCGTTGTGCTCGGGCATGTCGAACACCAAAAAACCTTCTTCGGACGGCGCGTAATAATCCGTCTCGTAAAAGCCAGGCGCGTTTGCGATGTGCACCATCTTCGCCTTGCCTTTGACCCTGCCCTTCGGCGTCAGCCACAGGGACATATCGTAATGTTTGCCGTTATGGCGCACATAGAAATTCGGCGACGCGTAGAACCCGTATTCGCTGCACCGCTCGCACATCTGCCCGATCCGCTTGTCATTTAAGGCTATCGCAAATTCGTCCGGCACCTTATTGAGCGCTCCTCCGACGTCCCTTTTTCGAAACTGCGGAAAAAACGGTGTCAACTGCACTTCCGGATAAAACAGCAGATCCGCTTTATGCTCGTCCGCCAAATCCATAAACTGCAGCGTCTTATTAAAATTCCGATCCATGTCGCCAACCATCGACATCTGTGCCATCGCAAGCCGCATATTGTCATTCTCCGTATCCCATGTTCCTATGAAGTTCCGCCAGTTCCAAATAAACATCGCGGTTCTTTTCGTTCCCTGCGATCTCTTCTCCTGTCAGTTTACGAATTACTTTTGCCGGAGATCCGAACGCCAGCGATCCTTCGGGAATCTTCGTTCCCTGCGTCACCAGACTTCCCGCGCCCACAAGACAGTTGTCGCCGATTTCGGCGCCGTTTAGGATGATGCTTCCCATGCCGATCAATACATTGTCTCCGATCGTTGCACCGTGGACGATGCAGCCGTGTCCGATCGTAACGCCTTTGCCGATTGCAAGCGGAAATCCCGGGGAGCAGTGCAGCGTGGAATTGTCCTGCACATTGCTCTTTTCGCCGACGGTAACCGTATTCTCATCTCCGCGGATCACCGCATTGTACCAGACGCCGACATTTTTTCCTATGGTTACGTTGCCGACCACCTTCGCGCCGTCGGCAATGAACGCGCTCTCGTCGATCACCGGATCGGACATCGGAAACTGCGGCTTCTTATCCTGTCCGTCCCTTTCATTTTGATGCATTCTAATCCCCCTGTTATTCCTTCGTTCCAAATTCGGAAAGTTCCAACCCCTCGTTGCGCTCTAACGTCATGCCGACGCTCCACTCGTTGATAAACAAAAGCAGCGGTCTTCCCCGCATATCCTTTACTTTTTTCATATCGCTCGTGCCCGAAATATTCTCAACCTTAATATCGGGGCTTGTAATCCAGCGGATGTATTCGTAGGGCAGGTTCTCCAACTGGATCTCTACGCCGTATTCGCTGTTCAAGCGGAATTTCAGCACGTCAAACTGCAGGATGCCGACCACGCCGACAATGATCTCCTCCATACCGGTATTGTATTCCTGAAAAATCTGGATGGCGCCTTCCTGTGCGATCTGCTCGACGCCCTTCATGAACGCCTTGCGCTTCATGGTATCTACCTGCCGGACGCGTGCAAAATGCTCGGGCGCAAAGGTCGGAATCCCCTCATACCGGACATTCTCCGAGGGTGCCTCCAGGGTGTCTCCGATGGAAAAAAGCCCCGGATCGAAAACGCCGATGATATCTCCCGCATATGCCTCCTCAATGA
>CAJOQZ010000169.1 GCA_905236585.1 uncultured Lachnospiraceae bacterium | reverse complement strand
GCGGCTGCGAGATTCGCCTGCCCCGCCGCAACGCCCGACTCGGCTGCTTCAAGAGAAGCGTTTGCCGCGTCTACCGACAGGCGTGCATTGGTATCGTCGATGGTAAACAGTACCGCCCCTGCCTCAACGGTATCGCCCACGTCATAATTTGTTTTTGTAACGGTTCCCGAGACAAGCGGATATACGGCAACTTCGTCCTCGGGAGCGACGGTGCCTACGAATTCGGTCGCGACAGAGATGCCGGCTTTTTTAGGGTTTTGCACATCTACTGTAACGGTCGTTGCTTCTGCTTCTTCGGTTGATTCGCCGCAGGCGACGGTTGACGCAAGTACGGCGGCAGCGATCAGCAGAGCTGCAATGCGATGCTTCATTCGGTTGCTCCTTCCATATAAATAATGTAGAATCAGATACAGGATTAAATGTGTTTTTCGTTATAGCATACGTTGTCATAAAAGTCAATTTGTGTTATCATAGGAGATGATTTTATCAAAAAGGAGAAAAGGGGGTTGCTTTTTATGGGAGTTTTCAGAGATGATTTTTTATGGGGCGGTGCGACCGCGGCGAACCAGTATGAGGGTGCGTGGGATGCAGACGGCAAAGGCGAAAGCGTGCCGGATCACTGTACGAACGGCACGCATACGACGCCGAAATGGGTGACGGTGAAGATTGAGAAGGACAGGCTCTATCCGTCGCAGGAAGCGACCGATTTCTATCATCATTACAAAGAGGACATCGCACTTTTTGCGGAGATGGGCTTTAGAGTGTTTCGCCTGTCGATCAACTGGACGCGCATTTTTCCGACGGGCATGGAAGACGAGCCGAACGAGAAGGGCTTGGAGTTTTACGACAACGTATTTGACGAGTTAAACGCCAAGGGGATCGAGCCTTTGGTTACGCTGTCCCACTACGAGATGCCGTATGCGCTTGTTGAGAAGTACAACGGCTGGGAAGACCGCAAGGTGATCGACCTGTTTTTCAAATATGCGGTGACCGTCCTGAAGCGTTACAATAAAAAGGTAAAATACTGGCTGACGTTCAACGAGATCAACTGCGGCACGATGGCGCTTGGTGCGGTATTAGGAACCGGCACGATAAAGGGTTACAACGGGCCGATGGATAAAGTGCCGGACGATAAGCAGGCGCGTTTTCAGGCGCTGCATCATCAGTTCGTGGCAAGTGCGCTCGTTGTCAAGTACGCGCATGAGCATTTTCCTGATGTGATGATGGGCAACATGATCGCCTATATGGAGAATTACCCGCTGACGCCGAATCCGGATGACGTCCGCGAATGCCAGAAGATCATGGAGATCATGAATTATTACTGCGGCGACGTGCAGGTGCGCGGCGAATATCCGTATTTTGCGGAGCGTTACTGGGAAGACAACGACATCCACATCGACATGAAGCACGGCGATCTTGAACTGTTAAAAGAAGGGACGGTGGATTTCTATACTTTCAGTTACTATATGAGCAACTGCGTATCGACCGATCCAACGCAGACGGGAACCGCGGGCAATATCATGGGCGGCGTGAAGAATCCGTATCTGAAGTCCTCCGACTGGGGCTGGCAGATCGATCCGAAGGGGCTTAGGATTGCGCTCAATGAATTGTATGCACGGTATGGGATTCCGCTTATGGTCGTTGAGAACGGACTCGGAGCCTTCGATAAAAAGGAAAAGGACGGCACGGTGAACGATGATTACCGCATCGATTATCTGCGGGAGCATATCGAGCAGATGCGCGAAGCGGTCAAGGACGGCGTGGATCTGATGGGCTATACGCCGTGGGGCTGCATCGACTTAGTGTCCGCGTCGACCGGCGAGATGGCAAAGCGCTATGGCTTCATATATGTTGACAAATATGACGACGGTACGGGCGATCTCTCAAGAAGCAGGAAGAAATCTTTTGACTGGTACAAAAAGGTTATCGCGTCGAACGGAGAGGATTTGAAATAATGGCAAGAGAGTATCGTGCGATCCGCATAGAAAAAGGCGCGGACGGCTTCGGCGGACCGCTTGTCGTGATGCCGACGGAGAAGCGCTGCAAAGTGATGTACGTCATGGGCGAACAGGATGTTCCGGAGCCGCTGGATCGGATCGTGGAACTGTCCGGAATGACGCCGGTGGACGGCTACAAGGAAACGGTGCCGGAAGATGAGATCGGATTGGTGATCGTTGACTGCGGCGGGACGCTCCGCTGCGGGATCTATCCGAAAAAGCGCATCCCGACGGTCAATGTCATGCCGGTCGGTGCGGCGGGACCGTTGTCGGAGTTTATCAGGGAGGATATCTACGTATCCGCAGTGACCTCGGCGCAGGTGGCGCCCGCATCCGAAGAGGATGTTGCCGCAGCGGTGGAGCATTACGAAAAGACAGGCGACGTCCATCTTTTCAAAGCACCGGAAGCGGGAAGCGAGCGCGAATAAAAGAATGGAAGCAAAATGAAAAAAGCAGCGATATTTGACATGGACGGTCTGATGTTCGATACGGAGCGTCTGTGGCAGGAAGGGTGGCGCAGACTGGCGCGTGCCGACGGATATGAGCCGTCGGCGGATTTC
>CAJOQZ010000168.1 GCA_905236585.1 uncultured Lachnospiraceae bacterium | reverse complement strand
AAATAAGTAAATACAACGGAAAACCGAGCATTCGATAACTGATCTATAATTTGTTTGGCTCTGTCGCGATCACTCATAAGAATAACAGCCTTTCATTAGATTGACTAAATGTTATAAGAAAAAGGAATGCTTGTCAAGGGGAGGGAGAAATTAGGTTGGAAGAGAAAAAAGTATTATCAAAAAAGTTGGTTGTATGAAGATTTTTGCGATTATATCAAGACTAACGGGCGCGAAACTGCTACATACACGGAAAGCAGGTGGAATCACTATGAGAAAACGAAACAAACTTGTTATTTTAATACTATGTATGGTATGGACACTATGCTTACAGTCATTTGGCACGACAAAAAAACTGCCGGATGTAACAGTAACGACAACAACCGTTTCTAATCCGATAGCGAAAGGAAAGGCGGCAACTGCAACATCAAAAAAGTGGGTAGATACATCCGTACATCAGCATTACCGAGGATTGACGCAGGAGCAGGCAAAGGATGCGGACACATACGCACAGGCGATAGCAGAGTTTGTTTTAGATCAAGGTTACACAACGGATTTGGAAAAGGTATCATTTGCGGCATTGATTGTATCGGACTACTGTGCAGAGGATATGTATGGGAAAGATACATATGATTATTATCGTTCGCCATACGGTGTATTTGTGGCGGGGGTGTTCACCTGCGCCGGTTCAACGCGGGCGCTTGGAAGAGTGCTGGAATACATGGGCTATGAGTGGCAGCATGTGAACGAAAACTTGAACAAACATCAATGGTGTGTTGTCACAATGGACGGACAGGTGGGTTTTGCGGACGGCATGGGCGGCTTTGCCGGATACGGAGAGATGAAAAGCGGGATGACGCTTAGCGACGGCAGCGTGATTCGGTTTGCAGAGTAAGAACGAAGAGGGATGTAGGAAGAAATTAATAATGAACAAATAGGGCAAGGAATAAGTGAAGAAATCGGGGCAAATGTTGACGAAATTGAGAAACTCAATGAGTTGATAAAAACGGAGGTGGCAAAGATTGCGGAGGCGTTTGAAAGTATAGGAAGAAAGTATGTGAATCTTCACAAAAACATGATTGAAGATGCGAATAAAAGCGATATTAAGAAGATAAAAGACGCAAAAGCAGACGAAAAATAGAAGCAATTCAAAAAGGAGAAGCGATACGCAGTCGAAGGATAATCAGCGGACGGAGGATGTTGTTGGGAACTCAATGATAGAGTCTCTTATTCCTTCAAAGGGCGAAGAAGAGAAAAAGGAAATAAAATGATTCTTCGGAGCATTGGCGGCAGTTGTTCTGTTTTTTGTGATTGTTACATCAGGGAGCGGAAAGGGGGCACTTGTCGGACGTTGGGAAATTACAGACGGCTATATGTCTAATGGATGGTCTTCGATCAGTTGGCTTGAGTTTTTCACAGACGGAACATATACATTGAATACGGCAAATTATCACGGGGATTATACGTTGGAAGGTGGACGGCTTAAATTGGAGGGGATTCTGGTTTATCCGATGACGTATACCATACAGATTAAAGGGAGTCAGATGATTGTCTATGACGGTGGTGAAAGGCTACAGGTAGAAATCAACTGTCCACAGTATCTGAGTTGTATTGAACCACAATATCAAAAAGAAAGGAAACGTGATGTATTAACTTCTGAATACATCATACAAGGGATAGATATGGTGTTGGCGACAGAAAGAAAAACTGACAGAAACGGTAGCATCCTGTAAATATGGAAATGTATTAGTTGCTATTTATGGGCAAATACTGGGGAATCTGAAAGGAAAACACGATAATGGAAACAAAAAAGGTTATGTCAAAAAAACAAATCATCGGCGGAGCGATAGCAACGGCGGTCGTTGTGGTTCTCGTTCTTGTATTGCTTGCGAACAGAGATGCACCGGAGAAGAGGGTCGCGAGGCTTTTAGACTTGGGAAATCAATATCTTTTGGATCTGGACTATGAACAGGCGATCGCGTCCTATGACGAGGTACTGTCGATCGAGCCGAAAAATGCGGACGCATATCTTGGATTGTTTGAAGCGTATGTGAGGCAGAACGATTTTGAGGCGGCATTTGACATCGCAACGAAAGGCTATGAATTAACCGGCGATGAGCGGCTGAAAGAGAAAATCGATATGATTAACAGCGGGCAGATCTTCGATTCTACGGGGCGCTCGCTTAAAATGTCGTATTATGATGAGAGCGGTACATTGCAATGGTGGCACGAATATACCTATAACCGGAACGGCGATACAGCATCCGTTACGCACAAAAGCGCGACTGGGAGCGTGTTGGGGCATATTGACTGCGAGTATGATACGGAAGGGAATCCGCTTGTAGATTACGCTTATCAGACCATGGAAGGGAATTTGATTAGGGTAGAGTCTGAATATGAAAACGGTCGAAAAATCAGAGAAACGCATTATGAGGATAATGGTAATAAGGTTGTTGAAGAGTATGAATACAGCGCAGATAATAAAATACATAAAGTGAATATCACGGATGTCAATGATGGGATAGAACACAAAAGATATGAGATTTTTTCCTATGAAGGCGAACATAGAGTTCGAAGAGATGAATACGAGAACTATGATGGAATGGATGTGTTGAGAGGATACTTCACATATAAATTTGATGCAGATGGAAATCAAATTGAAGAGGCATGTTATAGCGTCGGTTACGATGGAGAGGGAGATTATTTAGATTTTCGAACGGTTTCGGAATATGATGCAGAGGGGAATCTGCTTCGCAGTACAAGGTATGATGGAGAGGGCAATGTCATCGGTACGTATGACAATGAGTGACGGAGCATTTTGTGCGCAGATGCAAAAAATGACCTCTTGAAGTTAGGGAAACCGCCCCGGAAGCAAAGGCAACCGGGCGGATGAAATCTATCCGCTCAGCATTCAAAGACTGCCATCAGACCGTCCTGTAGAACCTTTGACACGTTGATGCCGCGTTCGTCGGCAAGGTTTGACATCCAGGCAGGAAGCGAAACGCTTTTGCGGACGGCACGGGTTTCTATTTTTGATCGGTAAGCGATGGTATCGATCGTAACAAGGGTGATAATAGCGCCGTCAGGGACATTTAGTGCCTGCTGCGGCGTGGGTGTGGGGAGATTTTGTTCGTAATCCAACGCAATGAGATTCGCGGCATCCTGCACCATGGCGATTGCATCTTGGATTGTCTCGCCATCCGTCACACAGCCGGGCAGGTCGGGGACACGGCAGAAAAATCCGCTTTGATCTTCAAATGGAGTAATGATTGCGGTATAGATGGCTTTCATGTGCGCTCCTTTCTGCATGACCTAAAGTCCTGCATTTTGCTGAATTTCGTTTTTGATGTAGCGGAGAGTGTTTTGGTTGACGCCGTGGCGCTTTAGGGAGATGCTCTTTCGCAGCGCACTATTAAAATAATCATCGTGATTTGCGCCGTGACGTTTCAATATGTATCCGGCATCTGTCAGCATTTTGATTGCAATACGCCGTTCTTTTGACATTTTACAGCCCCCTGACATTATTTTATATAAAAGTATATAAAAGCGCAAGGGCATTTTAAGGAAAAGCGGCAGCGAATCTGATGCTGGACGAAAGTTTGATAATATAACGCGGCAAATATGTGGACGTGTGAAAGGAGAAACGATGGAAACAAAAAAGGTTATGTCAAAAAATGCAATAATTGGCGGAGCGATAGCGGCGGCTATCGTTGTAATAATCGTTGTTGCATTGCTGATGAACCGAGATACGCCCGAAAAAAGATTGCGCGGCTTTTGGACTTGGGAAACCAGTATCTTTTGGATTTGGATTATGAACAGGCGATCGCGTCCTACGACGAGGTGCTTTCGATCGAGCCGCAGAACGAACAGGCGGTCGAGGGCGAAGTCAATGCGTATCTTGCATGGAGCGAAGCGCTTATCGCGGAGGGTGATTTCGACCGCGCAGCGGAAGTGCTGCAGACCGGATATGAGAAGTTGGGGGACGAGCGGCTGCAGACGGCGGCTTCGGCGGTTGCAGCGAAAAAATCATTAGAGAATGAACGTGCGCGGCTGCAAACGGTTGCAGAAGATATAGCGGAACTTT
>CAJOQZ010000167.1 GCA_905236585.1 uncultured Lachnospiraceae bacterium | reverse complement strand
TAACAGATGAGTAAGTTGTTTGGCAGAAGGTCAAAACGGCTGAATTCATTATTAGTTCCAGAGGAGGAAATTAAGTTATGAACAAGGCAGAATTAGTTGCAGCAATGTCTGACAAGGCAGGTCTTACGAAGAAGGATGCGGAGAATGCTTTGAAGGCATTTACGGACGTCGTAGCGGAAGAGTTGAAGAAGGGTGAGAAGATTCAGCTGGTTGGCTTCGGAACGTTCGAAGTATCTGAGAGAGCCGCACGTACGGGCCGCAATCCGCAGACAGGTGAAGAGATGAAGATTCCGGCATCGAAGGCACCGAAGTTCAAGGCTGGCAAGGCGTTGAAGGACATTGTCAACAGTAAGTAAGCATTGCCTGACTTAATGAATGAAAGGCGGTTCGAAAGCGAGTGAGATTTCGAGCCGCTATTTTTTACGTTGAAAGTGCGGGAGTGCTGCAGGCACGGAGCAAACCGCGCTTTCATACCCGGCAAAAAGGAGAGAAAATGGAAGAAAAAACCATGCGCCTCGATAAATACTTAAAGGTATCTCGCCTGATCAAGCGGCGCACGGTCGCGAACGAAGCGGCGGATGCCGGACGGATTACGGTAAATGACAAGGTGGCGAAGGCGTCGACAAAAGTCAGGGTCGGCGACGTGATCGCGATTGCGTTCGGCAACAAGGAAGTCCGCGCACAGGTGACGGACATCCGAGATACGACAAAAAAGGACGAGGCAAAGGAACTGTTCAAATACGTATGAAAAAAGAGCGAACAAGCCGCTCTTTTTTTCGTCTGCTGTGGCGCCAAGATAACCAACTTTTATGTTGCGACAAAACGTTTCTTCCGTGTGAGGTTAAGGCGTTTCTGCCGTCGAACACGGAAGAGGCGTTTGTTCCAAGATCAGGATTAGATGAAAATTTATTCCCGTGTTATGAAGCGTCATAAACACCGGTAACGACAAGTTTGCCGTCCACCTTGTCAACCGTCATGCCCCAGGTCTGCTCGTTCGTGCCGGAAATCGAATTAAGGCTTTCGGTCATCTTTTCCATGACGAACGGAACAAGCGCTTTGTAGAGGTCGGTATACATATCCTCTTCGGAAGCCTGCGCCATTTCCTCGGAATGCTCCGTCGCGTAGTTCGCCGAAAATTCCGTGACCTCGTTAATCAGTTCGTCGTCTAAGAGCGAATAGAAATCATCCTCCGAAAACGTAGACACGTTCGCCTTGATCTCGTATACGCCGTCGTTCTTCGCAACGGAACCCTTGTCGATCGTATAGGTGCTGACAAGCGATGTCTTGATCTGCCCGATAAATGCGTTTACCGACTCCTTGACCTCGGGGATCGCCATCAGGTCTTCCTCCGAGATGCCGTACCCGGCGATCGCCGCGTAGAAATCATTGATGACGTCGTTGATATCGTCGTCGCTCCAGCCCAACTGGTCAATTACCTCCGGCGTCGCGTATTTCGCCGCTTCTTCCAGATTTGCCTCCTTTGCCGCCGACAAAAAGTTGTCGACGCATGCGGTCACGTCCTCGTCGCTTGCGCTGCCGCATGCGGTAAACGAAGTAATGACAAGCGCAAATGCAAGCAGGATGCCGAATGCCTTTTTCGCATATTTTTGTTTCATTGTACTCCCTCACTTTCAAAATGGATTTGGATGGACGGCGGATAAAAAACGCCGCCGTGGTTTTCTCCATGTGTTTATTATAAAAGAAAGGGATAAAAATGCAATAATTTTCTAACACAAGTGATGGGGAAGGGGTGTCAAAAGGTGATTCCTATGGAACAAACAAATCTCCGTGTTCGACGGTAATCATGCTCACGTGGGTGCGGTTCTTTAAGCCTTGTTCCCATCGTCAAGCGAACTTGCCGTGGGAACATGCTTTTGTCCCTTGAATCAATCATTTAATTATTTTTTAATTTTTCGGAAAAACCCCTTGAATTATGAACAGAAAACCGATACAATGAAATATGTGAGTGGTGGTACGCTCAAAAAAGTGTGTGTGAGGTCTACATGAAAAAGTTACAGTCCCGCACCCGGGCGAAAGAGAGAACCGGTCGGTTTCATATCGGCATTATTGTGTTTTTCCTGGCGCTTGTCATGACGGTGCAGTTGGCAAATCTATACCAGAGGAATCGGCGGTATCAGGAGCAGGAGGCGGCGCTCAGCGCGGAACTCGAAAAGCAGCTTGACCGCCAGCAGGAACTCTACGACTACGAGATATATACCCAGTCGGATGAGTTCATAGAGAATACGGCGAAGAGCAAGTTAGGGCTTATTCATTCGAACGAGATCGTATTCAGAGAGCAGTAATGCTTATAGGAATGTGGATTATCCACGAAAATCAAATTATATTTTAAGAACAAACGCTTCTTAAGTGTGAGGTAAGGCATTCTTGCCGTCGGACACTTAAGAAGCGTTTGTTCCATGTTAGAGTAAAATATTCGTTGGGTGATACCCTATAGATTCAGGGTACAAGTATAGAAAAGGAAAGAGGAGAACAGCCTCCCCCTCTTCCCATTCAATCAGTTTTTCCTTATGATATAGGTTTGCAAGAAATATCAGAAAGGATGGACTGAAAGATGGATACCATTGTAAAGGAAAAGGGACAGACCTTCAAGGAGCTGGAGCAGGAAATTTTCAGGATGGGCTGCCAAACGGACATCGAGATTACGAGGCAGATCCTAGAACAGAAGGACGAGGAAATCTTCAACGCCTGCGACAAAACCATATACCACAGCGAAGGGCTGCGGAAGACATCGGTCAAAACGGTATACGGGACCGTCGAATACCGCCGGAGGGTTTACCGGACGCGGACGAAATCGGGCAGCGGGTTGTGAACGGCGACGGCGGCAGTTGGATAGGGGAGCCGAACTACCCGCATGCGGTCATCCAGCTCGATCCTTTCCATGTGCAGAAGGAAATACGCCGCTGCATTGCGGACAGGGAGGCACGGAAGGAAATCGGGCGGCTGCTGTCGGAAAGGGATGCGGTGGTCGAAACGCGGCGGCAACAGCATGGCGAAAGCGCTGTACCGCAAGGCGAAAGTTTGAAACAAATAGGTAGCGGATAGAAAGGAAACCAGGGCAGCATAAATAAGCCATCTTTCGGTGGCGAAAAAATTGAATAT
>CAJOQZ010000166.1 GCA_905236585.1 uncultured Lachnospiraceae bacterium | reverse complement strand
CTCCGTAGAGGACGATATATACACTGATTCTACGATGCATAGGTTGCATTTCGCATCCGATTCGCAGTAAGATAGGATATGTAACAGGGGCGGGGGCATCCCGCAGATTTGCCGGCGGATAACGGAACAGGAGTATTATATGCTTGACCAGGAAAAGATCGGCGCGTTTATCGCGCAGCAAAGAAAAGAAAACGGACTGACGCAGAAATCGCTTGCGGATGCGCTTTTAATCAGCGACAAAACCGTTTCCAAATGGGAAACCGGGCGGGGTCTGCCGGACGTGTCCATAATGAACGCGCTTTGCGATGTCCTGCATGTCAGCGTGAATGATCTTCTTTCCGGCGAGGTGCTTTCTTCGGAAAAGTACAATCAGAAAGCGGAGGAACATATGATGGACTTGATGAAAACTTCGGAAGAGAATAACAGGGCAAACCGTCGGGCGAAGGTTACGACTATGATCGGCGGAATCGTTGGATTTACATTTGTTTTTTTGTTTTATATATCCAATCTGGGAATACGTAATCTTGCATGGTATATCGACATCCCGTCCTTTGTCGGAGCGACGGGGCTGCCCCTTTTGTTCTTGACGTTCGGCGGCTATGTGCATGCTTTTTTTGACGGGTTTTATATCTGCATTCGGAAATTCAAAGAAAAAGACGGAACGCCGGTTGCGGCGGAACGGATCAAACGCTCTGCCGCAGCGATGCGTTTTGCCATCCGCATGACGCTTCTTTCGGGAGGATTGGGATTTTTGTTTGCGATTCCGATCATTTTGCACGCGTTTTACAGCACGCCCGAAATGCTCGGACCGAATCTGGCGGTTGCCGTGCTGACCGCATTTTACGCGTGCCTTTTGGCGCTTATCATATATCCGTTTTATATGCGGCTTTTTTCAAAAATGGGAACCGATTGAGGTTCCCGTTTGTCTTATTTATGAAAGGCGCCTTTTAGAACCATGAACATGATAACGGAAGAAGAACTGGCGGATGTTATCGCAAAAAACAGAATACTTATGCTCGCACAGGCATTTCGAATACTGCAAAACTGGACGGACGCAGAGGACGCGTACTCAGAGACGGTAGTAAAAGCATTCGAAAACCGGAAAAGTCTGCAAAAAAAAGAAGCGGCGAAGCCATGGCTGATGCGCATCGTCGTCAACGTGTCGAAGAATCTGATTCGCGTGAAAGCACGGATGCTGCCGACGGCGGATATCGCACTGTATGAAAACGTGCCAAACAGGGCAGCAGGGCGAATGCTTTTTTCACAAAATGCGGATTTGCCGGAGCAGAGCGTGGAAGCAGAGCGGATAAGGGATGCGGTAGACGATCTGCCGATAGACTACCGAACCGTGATCCGGTGGTACTATTTTGAAGGGTTTTCGGTCAGAGAGATCAGCCGACGGCTGCATATCGCCGAGGGCACGGTGAAATCCCGCCTCTCCCGCGCAAGAAAACGCTTAGCGGCGATGCTTGGCGCGTTGGCGGCGGTCTGCCTGCTCATTGGGAGTGTGGTTCATTTGTACGATGTAGCACCCCGCGTGCAGTTTGGTGAAGCATCGCATCCGACCGGCGCGGCGGAAGATGAGGACGAGGCGGTAAAACAGGCGTCCATCCAAACGGCAAGAACGTATGTTAAGATGAGTACGATTGCGCTGTCCCGGGAACTGACGGACGAAGAGTATCTGCGCTTGTACCGTCTTTTGACACAGGACGGAGGTGCGGCGGAAAAGGGAAAGGACGTCCGATACGTTGCATCGGAAAAGGAGATCGACGATACCTGTATCTGTTTTGCGTTAGCGGAGCAAAAACTGTTTCTGCCAAAGCGCGAACTCTCCGAAGATGAGATTGCTTCCATTCTGCGGATGATGCAAAATGCGCCGTATCTTGTGAGCGAAGCATCGGCGGAATGTGAGGATGAGCGGGTCGCATCCGGCGTCGTATCGACGGATTCTAAGATTATAGATGAGGACATACGGCATGCGGCGGATGAAGAAACGCAGTATGCGGCGGACGAAAAACCGCCGCGGCGGGATAACAACGTACAGCAGAAAGCCGTTATCTATACTGCCACGGAAGGCGGCAAAGAACAAGACAAGGAGGTTACCATGAATATGACAGTATCACAAGCGACAACTAATATGCAAAATCCCGCGTACACAACGGGCAGGGCAAAACCGCAGGGGACACAGAATACATCGACGGCGCAAGGCACGGAAAATATGTCGGGTGTGGACCGTGAAATGGAAGAACTAGAAAAGGAGATCGAAAGAATCCGTACGGAAAATCCGCCGAAAACCAGTGCCCTTGCAGGGACGAACATCGAAGAAACCAAGAAAAAAGTGGAGAAAGTAATAAGCGAACCGATATCCCTTGAAGTTACCATGGACGAGTTGAAGGAAAGACAGGAAGAAATCCGCGCGGCTTCGGGGCTGCAAAAGGCGGACCTGTCGAATACGGATTCCGCGCTGGTGCGGATGCAGCGTTCAATGAGCATGGCGCAGCCGGCGGCAAGCAGCGAAATCTCGGATATAGGAAAAGAACTGTCGTCCTATCGGACAATGTTTGATGATATTTCCGCCGGATTCAAAGATTCTTTTATGGGTAAGGCGGTCGCTTTCGATTATTCGCACAGCGATATTACGAGCGCCGATATCTCGTTTGATACGATCGGGAAAATGGCGGATGCGTACGATCGGACGAAGACGGATATCGAGGCAAATTACACGGCGGATGAAGCGAAGATCCGCATGGATGCGTTGGATGAGGCATACGAATCATCTTTTTCCAACAATATCTTAAACCCGATCAAAGAGACCTTTGATACAAAATTCAATGTGATCGAGCCGAATGCGGGGATTACGGGATATACACTTGAAACGGACAGCAAAGAGACGCTTTTGAACGAGATTTCGACACAGTTGTCCATGGAGGCGCGAAAGCGGAACGCGACGGAAGCACTCACGGAAGGGACGAAGGATTTTTACGCGTTGCTCGACGAACCGTCGAAGTGGCATGATGCGGATTATGTGAGTGACGTAATCAAAAAAAGCGTAGACAACTACAGTGCTGTAAAAGAAGTCAACCGTGACGATTCGGCGTATTTTGCGGCGAAGGCGGCGGCGGACGCGATCGCGAAAGAAATTTCCGACAAATATGCTGCGGCACATACCTATGATCCTGACAAATATAAAGAAGTCATGGAAGACGAGAACGCAAGCGAGGCTGCGAAGGCGTTCGAAGAAGTCTTGAAGACGGGCGGCGGCATCTATTCCATTGATTTTAAGGCAATAACGGATCTGAACGACTGGATGGAACGCTTGCGGGGAGAGATAAAGGAATAGAAAAAGAACAGATAAGGAATAGAAATAACGAATGGTGGATGCGCGGCTGGGTATTATTGATTTTGTAACTGTTCAGATGCTTTTGCCGCTTCTTTGGTTACGGAGTGCTTCGCTGCTTCGCGGCTCTCGCACTCCTATCTCAATTCACAATCCGCAAAATTCCTTGAAAAATCAAGGGATTTGCTACTTGTTCATTGAGAGGCGTGTCAATAAGTCAAATAGCCTTTCGGGCAAGCCCGAGGCATATTTGACTTTTGACATTGTAACCAAAAATTTTGCTTGCAATTCATGGAGCGGTTTAGTATAATATGCGTTGTGGTTGATGCCCAGTCGGGCAAGCATGTTGGTATCGTAACGAATAATGCCCAGTCGGGCAAGCATGTTGGTAATGGTTATGATTAATGCCCAGTCGGGCAAGCATGTTGGTATCGTAACGAATAATGCCCAGTCGCCAAGCGGTAAGGCAACGGACTCTGACTCCGTCATTCCAAGGTTCGAATCCTTGCTGGGCAGGCATTGAACACTTAACGAAAAGCCCATCCGAAAGGATGGGCTTTGAGTTTAGTGTGAAAGCCCCCTGGGACACTTAGCGAGAACAAGTGTAACGCCGTTCGAGATTAGTGTCGCAGGAGTTCCTTTACGTCCACTTCAGCCGCCAAAAGCGGTTCCGAATCCTTGCTGGGCAGTAAAAACTCCGTCGGGAAACCGACGGAGTTTTGCGTACTCTTCGACCGCCAAAAACGGTTCCGAATCCTTGCTGGGCAGGCATTGAACACTTAACGAAAAGCCAATCCAAAAGGAGTTCCTTTACGTCCACTTCAGCCGCCAAAAGCGGTTCCAAATCCCTGTCCCCTTTTAAGCCATATTTTATGGATTTTTATGTGAATCAGAGTATAATAGTGGTAGAAGTCCGAAGGAATAGAGATAGCATTATATGACGACAACATCGAAACGAAAGTTGAGACGACAACAAACGGTTTGGAAGGAGTGCAACACATATGTCAGAGGTGGAGACCGAAAAGAAGATAGAAAAGATACCGGATAACATAAATAGTATCTTGCAGCAGTATGTAAAACAGATTGTTGAAGCATATAATACCCATGTTCGGAAAATAATATTATTCGGCTCTTATGCAAGAGGGGATTACAAGAAAGATTCGGATATTGATATTATGGTATTGGTGGATTTTCCCCGTGAAGATATTGGGAAAATGAGAAAGGAAATGTCTGATATCAGTTATAATTTTGCTTATGATAATGATATTGAGATCAATCCTTTGATGCAAAATGCAGACTTCTTTGGTCGCTGGATTCGTGCATATCCATTTTATAATAACGTAATAAATGAAGGGGTTGAACTGTATGCGGCATAAATTGGACGATGTGGGTGGTGCAAAAGACCTTGGCAGTAAAATAAACATGGCAAAAGAGATCCGCCACCAGAGCGATTATGATGACTTCTATATTGTTTCTGTGAGTGAAACAGCAAAAGAAGTTGTGGAAGCAGTCAGAGGATATTTGGAAGGTAAATTGTAATTCTTGTGCGCTCTTGGGAACAAACTACCGCTCAGCAAGTGAGCGGTTGCATCGAAAACTGTAACGCAAATTTTTCAAACTCCGGCACGGGCATGGGCTTCGCGAAATAGAAGCCTTGGAATTGATGGCAGCCCATGGCGGTTAACATTTCCACCTGATCCTTTGTTTCGACGCCCTCGGTAATCGTATCCATGGAAAGTTTCCCCGCCATGCGGACGATTGCCTCCAAGACGCGGCGGCTTCGGTCGGCGTGTTCCGTCTCTCTTAAAAATCCCATATCAATTTTCAATACATCCGCTTCGATGTCTTTTAACATGGCAAGCGACGAATAACCGGCGCCGAAATCGTCGATTTCCACGGCGAACCCGGCATTGCGCAGATCCTGGACGCGCAGAATCTGTTTTTCCACGTCGTTCATGACCGCTGTCTCGGTAATCTCCAATTTTAACTTTTTGCGGTCGATTCCATATTTTTCCACCAAATCCAAAAGCACCCGGTACACGTCGATATAATAAAAATCAAGCGCCGAAATATTTACCGAAATATGCAGATGTCCTAAGTCCGTGTCCTTCCATGCGGCTAACTGCTTTGCCGCAAGTTCCCAGACATGGCGGTCGAGACGGGAGATTAGGCCCGCTTTTTCCAAAACAGGAATGAACTTTATCGGCGGAACGATCGTACCATCCGGCTTGATCCAGCGGGCAAGCGCTTCTCCGCCCGCGACTCTTCCTTCTTCGTCAACCTGCGGCTGGATAAAGATTTGATATTCTCCGGCGGCAAGCGTTTTTTCAAAACCGCTCGTGACTTCCTGCTGATACAGCAGATCTTCGAGCATGGATTCATTGAACCAGTGAATTGGAGAACCGCTGTCCTCCCGCGTCGTGACATTCGCCATGACCGCACGGTCATACATGACGGCAATCGGCAGTTCGGGGTCGACGATCTCATATACGCCGGCTTGGAAACGCAGCCGGTAGGAACCCTCGTTCAAAAGGTTGGTAATCTCGTTGATGCTTAAAGCAAGCGACTCCTCCGAAAAAAGAGCCTTCGGCATACATAGCGCGAACTGATCCGCCTGCAGACGGCCGACCAAAATGTCTTCGGAGGCGTAGGGGCGCAAAAGCCCCGCGATCTCGATTAAGACGTCGTTGCCTTTCTGGCGTCCGAAGAGGCTGTTGATCAGTTTGAATTTTAAGATGTCGCAGGCGATGATCAGGCACGGCTCATCCTTGTGCTTTAGCAGAAGTTTGCGGGCGCCCTGGTGAAAACCGTCCCAGTTAAGGAGTCCGGTCAAGGGGTCGATTAAGGACGCGGATTCATAGGCTTCGTTCGCCCGGTCGTTCGTGCGGGCGCGTTCCTGTTCGGATGCGGTGTGGCTTGTGATGAACTCGATCACGCATTTTAGCACCGTGCCGTCGTCCAGGCGGAGTTTGACCGGATTGGATAAGATGTGGTAAACCTTGTCGGCGAAAAATTCCTCTTTTTCCCTGCGCTGTCCGCCCATGCATGCCTTGTAGGACGAACAGTTGATGCAGCGCTGGCTCGAATCCCAGACGTTGTAGCAGCCCTCGTTGATGCGGACGGAGCCGTCTTCGATCGTGATCTGGCGGCATTCCACCGGATCGACGAGGCGGACGATGTCATAGAGTCCGTTCGTCATGGATAAAAACTGCTGCATTTCTTTTACGTTGTATTCTGCGTTTACCATAATGCCCCCAACTTCTTTGAAAAATAGCCCTTATGAATACATTATAGCAAGCACTCAAAAACTTGCAAGTGATAAGATTTAAGTGTATACTAAATGCAATTAAATTGTACGAAAACAATCGGAGGAGAAAAAATGTTTGGATTTGGTGATATGATTAACCGCCTCAAGGAGAATCCGAAGACCATTGTCTTCACGGAGGGCACGGACCCGCGAATCTTAGAGGCGTCGTCGCGGCTGTTGGCGGGATATTTTTTGAAACCGATATTGATCGGCAAGACGCGGGAGATTGAAGAAGCGGCGGAGAACGCGGGCTTCAACATCCGGGGCGCGGAGATGATCGACCCGGAGAATTACGATAAAATGGACGAGATGGTAGCGGCGTTTATGGAACTGCGCAAGAGCAAAGGCGTGACCGAGGAGCAGGCGCGCAAGACTCTAAAGCATGCGAACTATTTCGGCACCATGCTTGTCCAAATGAAAATCGCGGATGCGCTCCTGGGGGGCGCGACGTATTCCACGGCGGACACGATCCGTCCGGCACTGCAGCTTCTTAAGACCCGTCCGGGAAGTTCGATCGTCTCTTCCTGCTTTATTCTGGTTCGCCCGGCGGCGACCGGCGATAACGAAGTAATCGCCATGGCGGACTGCGCGATCAACATCAAGCCGACCGAAGACGAACTCGTCGAGATCTGCGGCAAGACGGCGGAGTGCGCGAGGATATTCGGGGTTGATCCGCATGTCGCGTTCTTAAGTTATTCGACATTAGGCTCCGGCAAGGGAGAGGACGTGGACAAAATGCGTAACGCTGCAGAGAAAGCAAGGAAGGCGTTCCCCGATCTTCCGATCGACGGCGAACTGCAGTTTGACGCGGCGGTCTCGCCGCGGGTGGCGAAGACGAAATGTCCGGGCTCGCCGGTTGCGGGGCATGCGAACACCTTTATTTTCCCCGATATCAACGCGGGCAACAT
>CAJOQZ010000165.1 GCA_905236585.1 uncultured Lachnospiraceae bacterium | reverse complement strand
TTGGATGCCGATCGCATCTGCGGCGAACTTCGCGCAGTTTGCGGCTTGCCTCGCTGTCGGCATCCGGTCCCACCGGACGAAGACGAAGGCGGTGGCGGTACCGGCGTCCCTTTCCGCTTCCCTCGGCATTACGGAGCCTGCGATCTTCGGCGTCAACCTGCGTTATACGAAGCCGCTTGTCTGCGGTTCCATCGGCGGCGCGATCGGCGCGATGATCGGTTCATGGATGCATTTAGGCGCACACGCGAACGGCGTTACGGGCATTCCGGGATATCTAATCATCAATGATCCGGTAAAATATACGATCATGCTTGCCATCGCGGCGGGCGTTGCCTTCACGCTTGCCTTTGTCACCCATAAGGACGAGGAGGACGCGGTTGCGGAAGTTGACGCAGGCGCGGTTACGGTAGAAGAAAACGTTCCGAACGAGACGCCGCAGGCGGCGGAAAAGGCAGCGGAAAAAGCGGCTGACATCGCTAAACTCGCACCGGCGATCAAGGCGACGAAGAACGAAGAGATTACGATCATTGCTCCGGTAGAGGGCGAGATCGTCGACTATACCGAGATCCCGGACGGCGCGTTTGCATCCGGCGCCCTCGGCAACGGCGTCGGCATCAAGCCGGAGGCGGAGATCGTATATGCTCCGTTCGACGGCGAGATCGCTTCGGTGGTTGATTCGAAGCACGCGGTCGGCATTACGGGCGACAACGGCATCGAACTTTTAATCCATGTCGGCGTGGATACCGTCAAGATGAACGGCGACGGCTTCCAGTGCTTCGTCGGCATGGGAGACAAGGTGCAGAAAGGCGACAAACTGATCTCCTTCTCAAAGCAGAAGATCGCGGACGCGGGCTATTCGGATATGGTGGTAGTTCTCGTAACGAACACGTTCGAATACGCGGAAGTAGCGAAGATCTGACACGAAGGAAAAGCGGATTTCCGTTTTCAAGATGATTGAAAATAATCATACCTTCGAAAATCCATAAACCATCCTTTTATAAAAAGCCCCCGGCTGATGACAGTATGCCGGGGGTGTTTGTTTATGGAAATCAATTTTTATGTTAAGAACAAACAATCATAAGTGTGAGGTTAAGGCATTCTTGCCGTCGAACACTTATGATTTGTTTGTTCTTAAGGTAAAAAGAAAGTTGGTAAACATCACTATTTACCGTAAAAAGAAACTATCCAATTTCTGCAATAACTCCCCGCGCTCAATGGTTTTTAACAGATAGTTTTCGGGATGCAGCGCCATGACCTGCATCACGCTTTCCTTGTCATTTTTCGAGGTTAAAAAGAATACCGGAATCCGCGCGGTATCGGGGTCGGAACGCAGCATCTCCAAGACCTTCGGGCCGGAAACCACCGGCATCTCAAAGTCGAGCAGAATCAGGTCGCAGTAATTGGAGCCGAGCCATTGCAGCGCCTGTGCGCCGGAATTTGCCATGCCGACTTTGTAGCGGCCTTTTAGCCATTCGCGGATGACGCCGAGATAGGTCGCGTCGTCGTCCACGATCAGGACGGTCTTCCGGTTGGAAGCCTGCGCTTTTACATTTGCGTGCCGCTGCAGCGCTTCAATGAAGCGGTTCGTATCAAGCGGACGGATAAAGGTTCCCCAGATCAGACTGTCCGGCAGACTGCGCCGGATGTCGTCGGCGTCGGTCTTTTCTCCGATCAGGGCGATCTGCTTGTCGGTTTCGTTGAGTTTGTCCTGTAAGAAATGCAGGATCTCCGGCTGCACATGCTCCGCGTTGTCCAGATAGTACACCATGGACGCGTCATTTTCCCATGCCGCCTCGATCGCGGTTACGTCCGTTTTCACAAAGAACCCTTCGAAGCCGCTTTCCGTAAGTTTTTTCAAAAGAACCCGGATCAGAAACGATTCCTTGCTCCCGATCAGCATGACACGTTCTGCCATGACGCTACCTCCATCCAATCATTTTTGCATCCAACATTTATTAGCATACCCATTTTACGCCGATATTGCAAGAGGTTGTGCCTTGCGTTATAATAAATGTATTTGAAACTATAAACGAATACAAACAAGGGGACGTCGCAATGGGTCTTAATGATACGCCGAGCGCCGAGCGCGTGCATATCGGCATCTTCGGCAGGATGAATGCCGGGAAATCCAGCATCTTCAACCAACTGGTGAATCAGGACGCGGCGGTGGTGTCCTCCCGCGCCGGCACGACGACGGACCCTGTGACGAAGGCGATGGAACTTCTGCCGGTGGGGGCGGTTACGTTCATTGACACCGCAGGGCTTGACGATACGGGCGAACTCGGCGGCAAGCGCACGGCAAAGGCGAAGGAGATCCTGCGCCGGACGGATATTGCGCTCGTGATTGTGGATGCGCAAAAAGCGAAGGCGGATTCCTTTGATTTTTCACTGGAAAATGATCTGATCGCGGAGTTGAAAAAACACGGCGTGCCGTATCTTTTGATCCTGAACAAAGCCGAGAGTTTAGATTCCGAGGAGCAGGGCGCCCTGATCGCCCGTGCGGTCAAAGGAACCGGAACGGGCGAGATGCTCGCTTCGCCGGTAATCCTCTACAGCACGAAAATGGAAGGATTTTCCGTCGAGGCGCTGCGCCGCACGATCGCGTCGATCTATCAGGAGGAGGCAAAAGGCGCCCGGCTGATAGCGGATCTGATTCGCCCCCGGCAGACCGTGGCGCTTGTCGTTCCCATCGACGAATCCGCGCCGAAAGGGCGGCTGATCCTGCCACAGCAGCAGGTGATCCGGGAATTATTGGAAGCGGGGGCGTATGCGTTTGTCACCAAAGATACGGAACTTTCCGAGGCGCTTCGTTCGCTTAAGGGAAAACCGGCGCTGGTCGTTACGGATTCGCAGGTGTTTGAGGCGGTGGCAAAGGTGGTTCCGCCGGATATTCCCCTGACGTCGTTTTCCATTTTGCAGGCGCGTTTCAAAGGCGACCTTGCCGCACAGACAGCCGGAGCAAAGGTGATCGACCGTCTGCCGGACGGGGCGAAGATCCTCATTGCGGAAGGCTGCACGCACCACAGGCAGTGCAAGGACATCGGCTCGGTGAAGATCCCGCAGTGGCTGGCGCAGCATACGGGAAGGACCTTCACCTATGAATTTACCAGCGGCAGGGAATACCCGGAGGATCTAAGCGGCTACGACCTAATCATCCATTGCGGCGGGTGCATGTTGAACCCCCGGGAGATGCGCTACCGGATCGCCGCGGCAAAAGAGGCGGGGATTCCGGTGACGAATTACGGCGTGCTGATCGCGCATCTGCACGGGATTTTAGAGCGGGCGTTGTCGCCGTTTTCATCGTAGGCGAAGCACGCGTCGTACGCGCCTGGCGCAAAGTAAACCTACTTTATTCGTTTGCTATATTTTAAGGAGATTTTATGGCAGCAGCAGACCGCACCGAAAAGGTGCTGCGCGAATTACATATTCTTTTTTCCAAGGCGCCGTCATTTGAAGGGAGCCGGACGAACGTAGTTCTCGACAAAAACGTCGTGATCGACAAACTTAGGGACTTACGGCAGTGCATGTATGACATGATGAATGAGTACGAACTGACCGTGCAGAGCCGGGAGAAGGCGAACCGTGAGGCGCAGCGGGAGAACGACGAGCGCGTCCTTGCCGCGACGAAGCAGGCGCAGGACATCTACGCCGCGTCCATTATGTATTCCGACCGCTCCCTGACGGAATTGCAGGAGGTGCTGCGGCAGATGCAGGACAACATGGAGGCGATGCATGACGACATGGAGCGGCGCCTAAAGGACGAACTGCAGCTGATCAAGTCAAATGAACTGGAACTTAAGAGCCGCCTTGAAGGGCTTATGGATACGGACATGTATCTGCGCCTAATCGAAGATGCGAACTGGCGGCGGGAAAAAGAGAAGATGCGCGCCGAGCGGGAGGCTATGACGTCCGGCAGCGCCTATACCTATGTCAAGGCGGATATCCGCGTCAACGAGGATCTGATTGAGGCGATCGGCGGCGGCGACGCACCGCCCCCGCTTGCGGAGAAGAATTATTCGGACATAGTGCCCGAGATCAAGATCAACGAAGCATATTTTGAAAAAAAAGGCGCCGAAGCGCCGCCGGATGAGCCGAAGGGACAGCAGGAGCCAGCCGACGAGGCAGAATCCGCCGAAAAAGAGGCGGAGGAGATCGATGTTGACGCGATCGGCGCGGATCTGATCGCGGAGACGCTCGCGAGCGAATCCATCGTGGATGAGGGCGCGGCGGAAAGCACCGCGGGGCAGACGCAGGATATCAGCGACGAGGAACTGGCGCAGATTTCGGCGAATCTGGATGCGGAATACTTCGACTGGAAAAAAGAAGCCGAAGAGGAACTGGCGGCGGAAGAACCGAAAAAGAAGAAATTTCGAAAAAAACGGCGATAAGAAAAGCGCGGCATAACAAAACAGGGCAGATTATATTTTTTACAGGATACGAACAGAGCAATACGAGGAGGAACGCAATATGAAGTTATATGACGGCGGCGCCTATGTGGTGAACGGCAGGGAGGTATACGCGGATGACGCGGACGGACAGGCGAGACTTAAGAAGGACGGCGTTACACCCGACCGTACATCGGCGAAAAAGGGGACAATCGCATACGGGATTCTTGCGGCGCATAACGTGTCGGGCAGCGAGGAGAAATTGCAGATCAAATTCGACAAACTTACCAGCCACGATATCACCTATGTCGGAATCATCCAGACGGCGCGGGCATCAGGACTTGAAAAGTTTCCGATTCCGTATGTACTGACGAACTGCCACAACAGCCTGTGCGCCGTCGGCGGCACGATCAACGAGGACGATCACATGTTCGGGCTGTCCTGCGCGAAGCGTTACGGCGGCATCTATGTACCGCCGCATCAGGCGGTCATCCATCAGTATGCCCGTGAGTGCTTAAGCGGCGGCGGGAAAATGATCTTAGGATCGGACTCCCACACCCGTTACGGGGCGCTTGGCACGATGGCAATGGGCGAGGGCGGTCCGGAACTGGTTAAGCAGTTATTGGGACGGACCTATGATATCGACATGCCGGACGTGGTCGGCGTCTATCTGACCGGAAAGCCGACGCCCGGCGTCGGACCGCAGGACATCGCGCTGGCGATCATCGGCGAAGTATTTGAAAAAGGCTACGTGAAAAACAAAGTCATGGAGTTTATCGGCGAGGGCGTCGCGAATTTAAGCGTGGACTACCGGATCGGCGTGGACGTCATGACGACCGAAACGACCTGCCTGTCCTCGATCTGGGCGACGGACGACAAGGTGAAAGAGTATTATGAGATCCATGAACGCCCCGAAGATTACAAGGCGCTGCAGCCCGCAGATGTGGCATATTACGACGGGCTGATCGAGATCGATCTGTCCGAGATCCGTCCGATGATCGCGATGCCGTTCCATCCGTCGAACACCTATACGATCGCGGAATTAAAAGCGAATCTGATGGATATTTTAGACGACGTGGAAAAACGCGCCGCCGTAAGCCTCGACGGACAGGTGGAATTTACGCTGAAGGATAAAGTTAGAGACGGACGGCTCTATGTGGAGCAGGGGATCATCGCCGGATG
>CAJOQZ010000164.1 GCA_905236585.1 uncultured Lachnospiraceae bacterium | reverse complement strand
TTACTATTTTATCCAGTTCACCGCGGAATCCGATGCGCCGGCACAGATTGAGTCCCACGTCCGGATCATGGACAATATTCTTCGGTTTTTGATTGTTCGCAAAGACGAGCAGTAAAATCAAGGAGAAATACATGAACAAAGTAATATTGATGGGTCGTTTGACCAGAGATCCCGAAGTACGATACGGTGGAGCGCAGAATACTGCGGTTGCGAGATTTTCGATAGCGGTAGACAGAAGATTTAAGCGTGACGGACAGCCGGATGCAGATTTTTTCGATTGCCGGGCTTTCGGCAAATTGGGCGAGTTCGTTGAAAAATATCTGAGAAAAGGCACGAAGGTCGTTCTCGATGGTGAGATTCAGAACAACAATTACACCAACAAGGACGGTCAGAAAGTCTATGGCATTCAGATCATTGCGAATCAGATCGAGTTTGCCGAGAGCAAGAGCGCACAAGGCAATGCGGGCGGCGATTATATGCCGACTCCGAATGCAGACGCAGGCGACGGTTTTATGAATATCGAAGAAGACATCGACGACGAGGGGATCCCATTCGCTAACTAAACAGGAGGTAGTGAAAATGGCATTTTCCAAGAGTTCCGACGGAGCGAGAAGACGTCCGATACGCAGAAGGAAAAAGGTCTGCGTATTCTGCGGCAGCGAAGGCGAGATCAGTTACAAAGACGTTGCAAAGTTAAAGAAATACGTTTCCGAGCGCGGGAAGATTTTGCCGCGGCGGATCACCGGCAACTGCGCAAAGCATCAGCGTGCGCTTACCGTTGCGATCAAGAGAGCGCGTCATATTGCGATCATGCCGTACGTTGCGGAGTAATTCGATACAATAAGGCAAAAGGACACCACATCTTGACGGTGGTGTTCTTTTTTTGCGTTGCTTTTACTGACGGCTATCCGTTATAATCGAAGCATGGAATTTTATTTTGACATGGATAACGACACCTATTTCAAACTGCTTCCGCAGGATGCCGCCTCAGAGATTTTATCTTCGGCGGGCGAAGGCTGCTCGCTGAATTATTATCTAATTGGATGCGCCGCTTCCTCCGGGACAATCGTCATCAATGATACGCATTATCGGTTTGAACCTTTTGATAGTGTGATAATTGCATATAACGACACTTTTTATGTGTCTGATTATTCAAAACCGACATCTATTGAGGATGACAATCTGCCATCGGCCTGGCGGTTTCTTTTGGTGGATCTGGATGCTTTTTTACAAACGGAATATCATCATAAGGAGCCGTCGGTCAAGCAGATCCGCACGCTTTTATCCAAAGGCAGCTGTATGATTCGGGCAAAGGAGCAGCCCTCATTTACTTCTCTTGCGGCAAGGCTTTTAGACGAATGGGAAGAGCATAGGGAATATTACCGGCAGGAGGCGGTCGACCTGATGCGCCTTCTTATCCTGGAACTTTTCCGCAGCCGCAGGGCGCAGATAGATCGCTCTCATTCGGCGGCGACCCGCGATTACATCGAGCCGGTGCTTGCCTTTATTAAGCATAACTACCGGGAGCCGATCGAGATATCCGACCTTGCGGGCGTCAGCGGATTATCGGGGAATCACTTCCGCCGGCTGTTCGAGGAGTACACGGGCGAGACGCCGAATGTATATTTGAACCGATTCCGTGTAGATGTCGCAAAAGAACTGCTGCTTCGGGATGATCTGCGGCTCGAAGACGTCCGCATGCGGACCGGATTTTCCACCATAACCGCCTTTTACCGCAACTTCGAAAAGTTCACCGGCATGCCGCCCGGTGAATGGCGGAAAATAAAAAACACGGCTCCGTCCCTAAAGGACTAAACCGCATTTCTTACATATATTAAAGAAGGGGGAATATGATTTTTACTTCCCTTGCGGAAGTGATGTTATTATACTACAATCACAGAATAAAGATATACGCAATATATACAAATTGCACATTTTCTTATTGTTTATTTTGGCTATTTTTCATAAATTTTGTCTTCCCATCCCTACCGCATACAGATATACACCAGATAAGCCGCATACAGAGCGACAAGAATTACGCCCTCGGGGCGTTCCAAACGCCGTTTTGTCAGGCAGAAGATCCAGCCCAATACAGAAACCGCCATCAGAAAACCGATATCGACCATATTTTCCATAATGAACGCAATCGGCGAAAAAACCGCCGCCACGCCTAAAATCATCAGAATGTTGAAGATGTTCGATCCGACGACGTTTCCGACCGCCATGTCAAGCTGATTCTTTTTCGCCGCCACCATCGAGGTCACAAGTTCCGGCAGGCTCGTTCCGCAGGCAACGATCGTCAGTCCGATCAGGTTCTCCGAAACTCCGAACGCCCGCGCAATCGTCGTTGCACCATTAACGACCCAGTCTCCGCCGAATTTGATAGCGACCGCTCCGCCGAGGATAAATACAAGATTTTTCAAAACGGGGATGTCTTCAGGACGTTCCTCCGGTGCTTCTTCATCAATAGCAGCCCCGCCGTTTACCGACGTCGAATCCGCAACGGCAGCGATTTCCCCCGCCATTGCTTCACGCCGCGCCTTCATTGCGGACTGCACCATGATGGTTAAAAATGCGACAAACACCGCCAGTAAAATCACGCCGTCTGTGCGTCCCAATTCCATGCCGAACACGCCCAAGCCCAAAAGCAGCCCCGCACAAGCAATCGAAAAC
>CAJOQZ010000163.1 GCA_905236585.1 uncultured Lachnospiraceae bacterium | reverse complement strand
GTCCGTATCGAGGCAGATCAGTTTGCGGATAAAAAGCAGCGTGCTCATTGCATCCGCGACGTCGTCGTCAACCACGCCCCGGTCGAAAAATATATGCCGGTATATGACCGCCATGTTGTCATCCATCCGCCCACGCCGCATCTGCTCCAAAGCGAAGCCTTCAATATTGCGGATATACTGCTCGTAAATCCGCAGTTCCTTCGCATAATGCGTGATTACATTCGCGTATACGTATGCCTTCCGGTCGATCGGCAGCGTATTCTGATAGCGGAAATACAGGATCACCATCTCGGGCAGTTTGTCGGGCGCGTCAATCGGCAAAGACAACACATACGCCTCGTAGAGCCCGGTAAAATTCATGCCCCGCTCGATCGCGAGCGCATACCACTCCACAAATTTCTGTCCGTATTTGCGGCTTTTTAACAGGTATGCGATGATATTGTGAAGCAGTTCTTCCGTCGGATACACCGAGTAAGCGGCGGTTGCAATCGCAAACACTTCCCTTCGGTAGTCCCGCTCGCCCTCCAACACATGCTCCAGCTGCATCGAGAGGTTCAGATTCATGTTGCCGTTTTTCAATGTCCACCGTATGACTTTTACAAAAAAATCATCAAACGTCGTGAACAAATACGCATCCTGCCGCAGCAGATAGCTCGCCTCAATGTATAGATACGGCGACTCGAAACCCGCCATGATCCAACGCCGGATATCGTTCAACTTCCGGCGGGTGTCGTCGATATAATCCTTGCGCAAAAACAAAAGGAACCAGAATATCCGCCAGTCGTCTTCTTTTTCCATGAAGATCAGTTCAATCTCGCGGGTCAGCCGGTCGACATACGCCTCCTCCGTCTCGATCAGCGTGCAAAGGTACAGCAAAAACGCCCACAGCATGCTTTTCTTGTCTTCGATCGTCCGGCGCAGTTCCTGAATGATCCAAAGCGCCTCCTCTTTATGCCCGCCGACGATCAACGCCTGTGCTTTTTGCAGACGGTAGAAATCCGCTTGCGCTCCGTCTTCCTCTTCGATCATCTGATCCAGCAGATCGACCGTGCCGCCCGACCATTGTTCGGTCGTGATCCTGTCCTTGCGAAATTCCTTGTACAGAGAAACGAGCTGCAGCGTGCGCTTTTTATGGAGGCGCGACGGCGGAATGAATGAATTAAACTCATTATCCACGGTCGCCATGATATGGACTTCTTTGTGGATGCCGGGGGCGTCAAACGCGACGATCGCGTGATTCTTCCCGGCGTGCAGGCGGTCTTTGTGGATGTAAAACGCAAGCGCCAAGCGGCTTCCGACGAAGAAATCCGATGTGATATGCTCCTTTTCGACCGTCATGAACTCCGCGTCACAGGACACATCAATGGCGATATAGCCCCAGGTGCTTTTCGTGATGTCGAACGTCTCTTTCTGATTCTCATTGACGCCGTAATAGATCCGGTCGGAAACATCCAAGTCAAAACTAACCCGCTCTTTTTTCCCGGCGGCGATCAAAAACTCCTCTAAATTCGCCGACGCATACGCCGCACGACGAAATCCTTTGTATAACAACTGCAGTTCAATATCCGAAACGCGAACAAAATCCCAAAATGAATCTGAGAAAAAGAGTTTTAACGCTTCGTTCCAATGCGTCCGGCATAATTCGGTAAAAGTATCGAGATCCTCAATCGAACCTAAAGAACTCTCGGGGTATCGATGCGCAAATGAGATCGTAAACGGAACGCGCAGTTCGTATTGATTCATGGCAACACAAAAACTGCCTGTGATCACATCCCCTTCCCGGAAGCCGGTATTGATCACGGCAAAGCGAAGCATCGTCTCATTGCCTTCAAACTGCGGATTAAGAACCGTCACATACGGATGCGTGCTGTAACAGACACCGCGCATCGGAACGTCGTTGGTACTTTGCAGCAAAAACGACCCTTCCGTTTTTTCACCGGCGTAGCCGATCAGTTCGATCCGGTCCTTCTCGGTTGTAATCTGCGGACGCGTGACATCGAACTGGTCTTCGGACATCCGCCAAATACGTTTGCGCAAGAAAAACAACTCCTTGAATTCTGTCTCAATCTTATGTATTATAGCAGTTAATGGGATTCTTTACAAGCAAGAGAGGGTTAAAATGATTCGACACCGCGACCACTTCCACGGCAGTGATTTGGAGAAAATTGAAGAGATCTACCACATCAAAAAAGAAGAAATCATAAGTTTTTCAGCGAACGTCAATCCGCTCGGCATATCGCCGGTTCTGCGCGAGGAACTGTCGAAGCATATCGACTGCATTGCCTCGTATCCCGACCGGGAATATACGTCTCTGAAGAAAAGCATTGCCGCCTATGTCGGCTGCGATCCCGAACACATATTAGTCGGCAACGGCACCACCGAACTGATTTCGCTGTTTATTGAGAATATCGCGCCGAAACGGGCGTTGATCTTAGGACCGACCTATTCCGAATATGAAAGGAGCATCGCGCTTGTCGGCGGCAAATGCAGTTATTATCCGTTAAAAGAAACGGACGGCTTTGCCATGCAGGTGGATGACTTTATATCGCGGCTTTCGGACACAATCGACCTGATCGTTTTATGCAATCCGAACAATCCAACTTCCAGCATCATTGATACCGCATCCATGCGGCGGATTTTGGACGCCTGCAAGGAGCATAATATTTACGTTCTTGTGGACGAGACATATATCGAGTTCGCCCCTGATGTGGACGCGGCGTCCGCGATCCGTCTTTCTAAGGACTACAACAACATCATCATCCTGCGAGGGACGAGCAAATTTTTCGCAGCACCGGGGCTTCGACTGGGATATGCGGTGATCGGCAATACCGATATCTACCGCTCGATTGAAAAGCACAAGAATCCGTGGATGATCTCTTCCTTGGCGCAGACCGCGGGCGAGATCATGTTCTCCGACGGCGATTACATAAAAAAAACGCGCACGCTCATTTCCTCCGAGCGTACGCGCCTGTATCAGTTTTTTGCGAAGAGCGGGCGATATACGCCCTATGAACCGCATGCTAATTTTATGCTTCTTAAGATCAACGACCCATCCTTAAATTCCGGCATCCTCTTCGACCGCGCCATCCGGGAGAAAATGATGATCCGCGATTGTTCGACTTTCCCGTTCTTAAGCGACCGGTATATCCGGTTCTGCTTTATGAAGAAAGAGGATAATGAGCGGCTGGCGGAGTGTTTGATGGGGTAAGTTATACCACAAAGCCACGAGGAAAATCCACATTTATGTGGATTTGACGACGGCATGCGATAACAAGCGTGAAACGCTTGTTATACC
>CAJOQZ010000162.1 GCA_905236585.1 uncultured Lachnospiraceae bacterium | reverse complement strand
TCATGCTCGATAAAAATGCCGTCTTCGCCACGTTGGCGCGCTCCGCCTCGTCAAGCGCCCCGGCAAGCAGTTCATTCTGCTCCCTCTGCTCCCGCAAAACATCCGTAATGTCGGACTTGAGCAGGATATAATACTGCATCTGCTTGTCAACCACAAAGAACATGAAGCGCTTGTTGAATATCTCCCCGTCAATCTCGCAGGACACATCCACGGTATACGGCTCGCTCTGGTCGAGTTCTTTCGTGACCGTCTCCAAAGACAGCGCCGCAAGCATCGCTTTTTTATCTTCCTCGTTCCCGACCACGACCGGTATGACCTGCTCTTTCAGATAATTACGGTACATGCCGTTCCTCGTCTTCGGGAAAATGCTCCCTTTCTTGATATTCTTCGCGTCGCCGATCACGACGTCATAGTACCCGTCCACAAGATAGGTAACCATGTCGTACTGCTGCGCCAATATCTTCTCATCCAGGACGTCGTTGACCATCTCGGTGCTGCATTCCGTTTCGACGCTGAATGCGATAATATCGCCGGTCACCGGGTTTTTGCTTGCCGAACCGGAAAATTTGACAAAGCACTGCCGCCCCGACTGCCTTCGGCAATATCCGATAAACGTCGCCGGTCCTGCCCCCGTCTTCGCACGGCTTAACAGTTCGTCGATGGCGAACGTCTTCGTATAACGTTCATAATCGCCCGCCACAAGAAAACTTTCCGCCCGCGCTTTCGCGCCCTCCGCAATGCTGCCGCCCGCACGATCTACATCATACAGATCTCGCCCGCGCACTTCCTCGATAATCCCCCTCGTCAGGTTCGACCGTGCAACCATCAGGCTTTCATCCGCAATCGCATTGAACTGTTCCAGCATTCCCCGATAAACAGCCTCCGTCGCATCCCTGTCCTGCTGCTCCCGCAAAACGTCCGTAATGTCGGATTTTAAGAGAATGAAAAAGTTCGTGTCGGCATCCACCTTGTAAAACGTAAAGCGCTTGTGATAAACCTCGCCGTCGATCCGGCAGGCAACGTCAACCGTATAGTCCTCGTTGTCAAACAGTTCCGCCGTAATACGGTCCGGCGACAGCGCAAGCCGCAGCGCCTCCTTGCTCATGGATGCATCTGCAAACGGAACGACTTCATTTGCAATGTAGTCCGTGTATATTCCCTCACGTTTCTTCGGAAAAATGCTCCCTTTCTTGATATTTTCCGCCTCGCCGATGACAACGCCGTATCTGCCGCCTACGATATAGCAGACCATGTCGTACTGCCGGGCAAGCACTTTATTGTTCAAAATCTCCGTAACTTTTTGTGAATTGTATTCCGTCTCCACGCCAAGGACGATCACATCCCCCGTCGCCGGGTCTTTGCGCATGGCTGCGGAATATTTTATGAAGCACTGCCGCCCCGACCGCCGTTTTGAAAAAATAACCAGCGACGACGGTCCTTCACCGAGATAATATTTCTCTTTTAATTTTTCCGGATCAAATTCTTCGAGGTAATCCCTTCGATCCTCCTCAAGCGGCATGCTCGCCAGCCGCACTTTCAGCAGGTCGCCGAGTGCCGCCCCTGCTCGGTCAACGTCGTAAAGATCCGTTCCCCGCACCTCTTCGACGATCCCCTTGGTCAAGTTCGAGCGGATGGCGGAAAGGCTGTTGTCCGACAAGGCGTTCAACTCCTTGTTCAGCTCCTGATACATCGCCTGCGCCTGCGCCTGGCTCTCCTTGACTTCGGTAATGTCCTCATAGACGCAGCAGGCATACTGAACACCCTCATATTCAAAAAAAGCGTAGCGGATTTTGACCCATTTCCAGCCGCCTTGCAGCGTTTGTTTGCGGATGTCAAGATGATTGCTCCCCTCCCTCGTCCGCTTGTTCTTAAACAGATAGGATACTTCCTTCCTGTCATCCGGATGGATCGAATTCATCTCGCCCATCCTCTCCGACGCAAAGTATTCCTCTTCCGTTCCCCCGATCATCTCCAGAAACTCGCGGGAGCAGGATATCGGCGCGTACGAGCCGTTGTCCTCCACCTGCATCAACACCGCATTGCTGTCCAACGCAAAAAACAGGCTCTCATAGAACTCCGGTTTGAATTTCATCATGGGCTTGGCTCCTCCCCACTCATTTTTCGTCTAAAATGTCTATGATATTGTAACATATTTGGAATGGAAATAAAACAAATGATTGAAAAACCGCATGGAATCATATACACTTTGATAAGTATCATATAAGTACAAAACAAGAGGGAATGCCGCATGACGGACATGATTTTTGCTATTCAATATGCAAGCATTATCGCTTTGTTCATAGAGTGTCTGATCGTTTTCAGAAATTGGCGTGGAAGACTCCACTCCTATCTGTTTTTTGCCTGCCTTGCCAGTCTGGAAAACAATATCGGCTATCTGATGGAACTTCGCAGCCATTCTATGGATGCGTATCTTGCCTCCCTTCAGATCGCCTACGTCGGGCGGCTGTGCATTCCGTTCGCGCTTTTTTTGTTCGTCGCCGAACTCGTTCAGGTAAAAATTTCCAGATTTATCAGAAACGCCCTGATCCTGATCGACGTCGCGCTCTATGCCATGGTTCTTACGGCGACGGAAAATGATCTTTATTATAAGAACATCCGTTTTTCCATGATTGACGGTCTGCCGACATTTCAATTTGACTCCTGCATCGGACACAGCATTTTCAACTGCCTCATCATCACCTATGTCGTGACCGGGACGATTCTCCTGCTGCGCGGAATGCTCCGGGAAGAGCAGTCGCTGATGCGAAAGCAGATGTTCACGGTCATGGTCGCGATCCTAACCGAGAGCATGTTTGCTGTAATTCAGATGAATGAACTGGTCGAATTGACCAAGGTCTACGACGTCACCATGATCGGATATACGATCGGCACGTTTTTCATGTTTATCGCCATTTTCCGCTACAGCCTCCTTGATACGGAAACGCTTGCAAGGGACTATGTCATTGACGAACTGTCCGAAGGGATTATCGCCATGGACGGACGCGGGCGCCTTAGTTTTTTCAACAAACCGGCAAAAATGCTTTTTCCGGGCTTGGAAAAAGAGCCGGTCGGCGTCATCAAGGAACTCAACCGCATTATTGCGACCGGCGAACTCCTGCTGCGGGATGGGCGGATCTATACGCCCGAACTC
>CAJOQZ010000161.1 GCA_905236585.1 uncultured Lachnospiraceae bacterium | reverse complement strand
GATCTGTTCGGTGATGGATAAAACGCTTTTGTCAAATTCCGCGAACCCGCTGTTATCGCCAACCGTATATTCCCGGTTCTCATGCCGTCTGGTGCGCACCGCTCCCATCATGTTCCGAAGCGTCACTTCCGCCCCTTGGTGCAGCAGCTGTCCGATGACCGCGCCGTCCGTTTTTTCGACCTGATATATCAGCCGATAAACGCCCATCATCCCGTTGCGCTCCTCATCCGTCAACTCGCCGGTCTGCTCCGCTTTCCACAAAAAGTCCGCAAAATCTTGCTCCGCCGACGCGCCCGCGCTTACCTGTTTGATCGCTTCTGCCTTGTCGTTTAACGTTTCAATCGACAGATCCAGCGGATTTTCACCGTCGCGGATCATCCTCGCCACCACGCCCGGCGTCAAGTTCTTAAACGCCCGCTGCACCTGCTCGTCAACCAAGCGCATGGATCGAATGCTCTCTTCCGTGATTTCCAGTTCGTTATATCCTAAAATCCGTACCGCACGCGCATTTTCTTCCGTCGGCTCCATGTCAAGATCCGTCAATATGTCATCCACATTGCGGAACGCTTTTTTTATGCTGTCCCCGAGATCTCGCCGGACCTGCGTACGCATCGTCTCATACCGTTCTCCCGCCGCGTTCATTTTCGCCTGCAGCGGCTGCCCCTCATTATGCATGCGCAAAAGCGTGGCGTCCGCTCCTTCGGGAATGCGCCCCAAAAGCGCCGCCGGCATTTCCTGTAATGCGGCAACCGTCTGATTCGTCGTTTCAAACTGCGTGATTTTCTCTTCTAACGACGATGCCGCGTCATTCCCTAAAACGCTCCGGTAAAATGCCTGTTCTTCCTGCTTTAAGTGTTCCACAAGTTCGGACAGTTCCGTTGTATCGATCGCGATTCCCTGCTTTAACAGAGACAGATTCGCCTGCTGGGTCATGGCAAGCCGCGTCTCTTGCAGGATGCGCACAGCGCGGAGGGCGCTTGCGCTAAGCGGCGCCTCCTGTTTTAGCGGATTCTCTGCCTGTGCGTCTGCATCTTTGGAATCCGCCGTATGGTTTTTCATCTGCTGCCGGGAAAGCGCATTTACGGTAAGCGGCTCTCCCGCGTCCGCAATCGCCGCCGCGTCCTGTTCCGTTGCGTTTGCAATGACTTCCGCCGCCTCCTGCGCCTTATCATGCAGCGAATATCCCGTAAGCAGATACGCCTCCTGCGGTCGTCTGCCCTCATCCACCGCCGTAAGGATCGCGCCCATCACTTCCTCTTCGGACAGCATCAAATCCTGTGTCGTTAGCGCATGCAGATAATTCAGATTCTCCGCCGTAACCGGAATCTGCTCATCCAAAAGGAACCGCGCGTTTTTCATCTGCTCCTCGTCCGCCGGAAGGTGCGCTTCTTCCATAATCTCCGTCAACTGATCCCGCATTTCCAAAAACGCCTCATCCGAAAGCGTCGTCCGCTCTGTCGGCGCTGCCGATTCCCTGCTTTGCTGTGCAAAGGATGCTTTATGCAGGTTTTCAATCGTCGGCTCGTCGCCGTTTGCAAGCATATTTTTCATCATCTGCGGCGTAAGGGAAGGAATCTCTTCTGCTTTTCTCACCGCCGTTACGGCATCCGATACAATCTCTTCGTCCGTCGGCAGATCCGCCGACTTTAACTGCTGCTCGACCTGCGACGCTAAGGACGCGCTCCCCGCCATCTGTTCGATTTCCGACGCCGACAGACCGCCCATGCCGGAAATGTCTTTTCCCGCCATCGCGAGTTTCATTTTGATCTGGTCGAAAACGGTAACGATTTCCTTCGCGTCCATATCCTTCGCATCGTATCCCTCTTTTTCGGCTTCGTCAAAATCCTCCGTCGAAAAGCCCGCCGCCGCCATGGACAACTGCTGCTTCATGGTCGACGTATCGGTAAAATGCGCGTCTTTGTCCGCAATCTCGTCAAACATGCCGCCTTGATCCATCTGATTTTTGGAATAAAACGGGGACATATTCGAAAATGCCGTTTCGCCGAGGCGCACGTCAAATGCGCCGATCTCTTTTTTCTTTTCTTCCGACGGAGAAAGTCTGGTCCGCACCATGCCATCCTGCGCTTTGTCGGTTCTCATCTGCTGCATGCGGCGAATGTCATCGATCTGCATAAAAATGTCTACTCCTTATTTCAACGCGTAGCCGCCCGAAATCCGTTTCGACCGGTGAACTCGATTTTTAGAAAGGGCGGTGCAACTGTTCGTAATAATCGGAACAGTTCCCAAGAAAAAAATGCCCGGAATAATTATTGCGCGGGAATAAAAATCCGTTTTCTCCCGTCAACAATTATTTCGGACATTTTCCCATAAAACTTTATGGGCCTACGAAGCATAGTTATAATGTGGTCCGCCCCTGCAAGGCGCGCAAAAGCGTTACCTCGTCGATGTATTCCAAGTCGCCGCCGACCGGCACGCCGCTTGCGATCCGCGTTGTGAGTATCCCTGTAGGCTTTAAGAGTTTGCTGATATACATTGCCGTCGTCTCGCCTTCAAGACTGGAATTGGTCGCAATAATCACCTCGTCCACATCCGTCTGCTGCAGCCGCTGCATCAGTTCTTTGAGCCGGATATCGTCGGGACCGATTCCCTGCATCGGAGAAATCGCGCCGTGCAGGACATGATAGACGCCCTCGTACTCGCCCGTTTTCTCATAAGCGTTCAAGTCCCGGCTGTCCTCCACCACCATGATCTGCCGGTGGTTGCGCTTTGCGTTCGCGCAGATGGGACAGACCTCGCTGTCCGTTAAGGTGTAGCACTCCTTGCAGTACCGCACGTGTTCCCGCGCATCCGTAAGCGTCTCGGACAGCCGCCGGACGTCTTCTTTTGGCATATGCAGAATGTAAAATGCCAGCCGCTGCGCCGATTTTGCACCGATTCCGGGCAATCGCGAAAGTTCCTCGATCATCCGGCTGATCTGTCTGCTATAATACTCCACTTGCTCTACAGCCCCAATCCCGAAAGTCCGCCGGTCAACTGCGCCATCTGCGCCTGCGACAGTTCGTCCACTTTGCGGAGCGCCTCATTCGTCGCCGCAACGATCAGATCTTCCAACATCTCAATATCTTCCGGGTCAACTACTTCTTCGGAGAGTTTGATCTTCTTAACCTCTTTGCCGCCGCTTACGGTCACTTCCACCGCGCCGCCGCCGGACGACGCCGTAACTTCCTGCTCTTCGAGCGCAGCCTGTGCCTCTTCCATCTGCTTCTGCATGCGCTGCGCCTGCTTCATCATGTTTTTCATGTTGCCCGGCATTCCGCCGCCATAACCGCCTCTACGTGCCATACCTTAAAAATCCTCCACTTCAATTTCCATGCCGATTTTTTCCGCAAACGCTTCCACCGCGTTCTCGTATTTATGTTCCCGCGGCATCCGCGAATCATTTTTCCTGATCATAACAGGAACCTCCGCGCCGACATGCTCGCCGATCAGTGCGCGGATTTCTTCCGCCTTTTTTTGTGCCTGTGAGCAGAAAAACGCCTGCTGCGCATCGCCTCCGTCATAGACAAGCATCAATTCATTGTTCTGGCTTACCGTCACATACGCCCCCTGCATATACTGCTTTAGGGGATGCGGCGCATCCATGAGGATCGTCTTCCAAAGTTTTGCCGCTTTTTGCACATCTTCGGGAATCGCTTTTGGAAGTTTCTCTCTTTCGCTTATTGCGGGCGCACCACTGTCTGATGCCGCTGCGGCGCTTGGCGCAACCGTGATGCTGCCGCTTTCCAACTGATCTTCGATCCGGTACAGACGGTCAATGACCCCGTCGATATCATGATCCATCTGCGGCTTCATCATGCGGATCAGCCCGATCTCCACAAGGGGGCGCTTCTGCGCCGCATAGCGGATCTGGCTTAACAATTCGGACAAAAGACGGATATAGCGCATCAGAACCTCATCCGAGACGCCCGCCGCCTCCTCTTTTAACACGGCAAGATTCTCCGTCGATACGTCTAAGACGTCTTCCATATTCTCAGCACTTTTCAAGAGGAGGAGATTCCTAAGATACCAAGTAAAATCCGTAATAAACTGCGGCAGTTCCCGTCCGGCGAATATGATCTCGTCCACCTGCCGGATAACGGCGGCAACGTCGCCGCGCCGGATTGCGCCGAACATTTTGGAAAATATTTCCGTATCTACTGCGCCGAGAACATTCAGCGCGTCGTCATAGCCAAGCGTTTTGTCCGCATAAAAAGCAATGCACTGGTCGAGCAACGAAAGCGCGTCGCGCATGGAGCCGTCCGCCGCCTTCGCAATGAAAGACAGCGCCCGCTCCTCATAGGCGTGCCCTTCTGCCTCCATGACCTGCGCCAACCGCCCCGCGATGGTATCGATCGTAATCCGGTGAAAATCATACCGCTGACAGCGGGATAATATCGTAATCGGAACCTTGTTGACTTCGGTCGTCGCCAAAATAAAAATAACGTAAGAGGGCGGCTCTTCCAGCGTTTTCAAAAGCGCGTTGAACGCGCTCGCGGAAAGCATATGCACCTCGTCCACGATATATACCTTATAGCGTCCCTCCGTCGGGCGGTACTCGATCTCCTCTATGATGCCCCGGACGTCATCTACGCTGTTGTTCGACGCGGCATCCAGTTCGATCACGCTCATGGATGCGCCGTCCTCAATCGAGCGGCAGACCGCGCACTCCCCGCAGGGAGAGCCGTCCTCCTTCGGATGCTCGCAGTTGACGGCTTTTGCGAAAATCTTCGCCATCGTCGTTTTGCCCGTGCCACGCGTACCCGTAAACAGGTACGCGTGTCCGATCCGCTCATCACGTATTTGATTCTTCAGGGCGGTAACAATATGATCCTGTCCTTTTACATCCGCAAATTCCTTTGGGCGGAATTTGCGGTAAAGCGCCTGGTATGCCATATGTTTTAGTCGCCGAAACTGATGCCGACCCTCTTCGCCTCTTTGATGGTCTTGCAGTCCGGGTCAACCATTTTCAGTTTCCCGGCAACTTTTTCCAACGGGACGAGTTTCGTCTCGCCGTCAATAATCGCCACCATGTTGCCGTATTTGCCGTCAACGATCGCCTTCGCCGCAGCCGCGCCTAAACGCGTGCAAAGTACTCTGTCGTACGGCGTCGGGCTTCCGCCGCGCTGCGTATGCCCCGGAACCGTAACGCGCGCCTCCGTTCCCGTGCGCTGCGTGATCATCTCCGCAATCCGGTAAGATACGGACGGATGCGTCTCCTGCTCGCGTTTTTTCTTCAATTCCTTCTTCGATAACGCCGCGTCTTCTTTTG
>CAJOQZ010000160.1 GCA_905236585.1 uncultured Lachnospiraceae bacterium | reverse complement strand
GATACCGCACGTTTTTCCTACAGCGAACTGGCGAACGAAATCAACCTGCATACGGGAGGCATTTCGCCGTCGGTAAAGGTCTATGTCAGGGACGACGGGACGTACCGCTTTATGTTCGAAGTGCATGCGAAGTATCTGTTTGAGGAAAAAGAAAAAGCATTCGAACTGATAAAGGAGATGATGTTCGCGTCGAAGTACACCGACAAACGCCGCATCAAAGAACTTCTCGAACAGGAGGTCTCGGGGATGCAGATGCGCCTGCTTTCCGCGGGACACGCGCTTTCGGCGAACCGTGCGGCGGGGTATTTTGCCGGACATATGCGCGTTACCGACGCGGTTGTCGGGATCGGATATTATGAATACGTAAAGGATTTTGCGGCGCATTTTGACGAGAAGATCGACGGCTTTATCGAACTGTGCGGTAAGTTTACGGCGGCTCTTTTAAGGAAAGAGGCATTGACCGTAAGCACCACCGGAAAAGAAGAGGCACTTTTACAGGCAAAGGATATCTTTTCGCGGCTTAGCGAAGATTTTTATAAAGAGGCGCCGGACTTCGGCGAAGCATCGGGAGAAATTGTGCTGCCGGCGCAAAACGAAGGCATCCGCACGGCGTCGCAGGTGCAGTATGTGTCGCGGGCGGGCGATTACAAAAGATACGGCTTTGCCTATACCGGCGCGATGAAGGTGCTTCACGTCATCTTAAATTATGATTATTTCTGGCTGAATATCCGCGTCAAGGGCGGCGCCTACGGCTGCATGTCGTCGTTTTCAAGGAACGGGGCGTTGACATTTTCTTCCTACCGCGATCCGAATCTGTCGGAGACGAACGACGTGTTCAACGGCACGGCGGAATACCTGCGCACATTCGACCCGACCGAGCGCGACATGACAAAACATGTGATCGGCACGGTAAGCAGCATGGATACGCCGCTTACGCCGTCGCAGCAGGGGGTACGCTCATTCACCGCCTATATGACCGGCATGACCGAGGAGCGCCTGCAAAAAGAGCGCGACGAGGTGCTTGGCGCAACCGCTGAAGATATCCGTGCGCTTGCAGGACCGGTTGCCGCAGCAATGGAGCAAGGATATATCTGCGTAGTTGGCAATGAGGAGCGGCTTATGGCAGAGAGCAGTCTGTTTGAAAGTGTAAGGCAGTTATGAGCAATCCGGCGGAATTTGACACAGAAGGCATCATGGCGGAACTGTCGTCGCAAAATGCGGATAAGAAGTCGGGGTTCGTTACGATCATCGGCAGACCCAATGTCGGCAAGTCGACGCTTCTTAACCGTTTCGTCGGACAGAAGATCGCCATTACATCCAATAAGCCGCAGACGACCCGCAGCCGCATTTTGGGCATTTATACCGACGAAGCAAACGGGCAGATCGTCTTTATCGATACGCCGGGCGTCCATAAGGCGAAGAACAAACTCGGCGACTACATGGTAAAAGAAGCGGCATCGGCGCTCTTTGACGTGGACGTGATTCTTATGCTTATCGAGCCGGAGGGCAAGGTCGGCGAGAGGGACGCGGCGATTATAAAGCGGCTTGAAAAGTGCGAAGCGCCGGTGATTTTATGCATCAATAAAGCGGATACGGTTGCGCACGAGATGCTGCTTCCGGTGATTGACGTATTTTCGGGGTGCATGGATTTTGCCGAGATCATTCCGGTTTCCGCGAAGACCGGCGAGGGCTGCGATACGCTTTTGTCGCTGATATACCGGTATCTCCCCTACGGTCCGTATTATTATGAGGCGGATGCGCTTACCGACCAGCCCCAGCGTGCGCTTGTGGCAGAACTGGTGCGGGAGAAGGCACTGCATGCCTTATCGGACGAGGTGCCGCACGGGATCGCCGTGTCGGTCGATTCCATGAAAAAGCGCAAAGGAAAAAAATTATATGACATCAACGCGACGATCGTCTGCGAACGGGATTCCCACAAAGGGATCATTATCGGAAAAGGCGGCGAGATGTTAAAAAAGATCGGCGCCAATGCGCGGTTTGAAATCGAACGGATGCTTGACGCCCGGGTAAACTTAAAACTTTGGGTCAAAGTCAAAAAGAACTGGCGCGAAAGCGATTTTTACGTCAAAAACTTCGGCTATATGGAAGAAGAGTAGGTTTTGGAGCAGAATTTATCCGTACAGGGCATCGTATTATCCGCCATGCCGGTCGGCGAATACGATAAGCGGCTGTCCATCCTGACAAAAGAGCGGGGGAAGATTTCCGCATTCGCCCGCGGCGCAAGACGTCCGAAGAGCCAGCTTCTTGCGGCGTCCAATCCGTTTTCCTTCGGTACGTTTGAGGTCTATCAGGGACGGGACAGTTATACGCTGCACCGGGCGGACATCGACACATATTTTACCGAAGTGACGGGCGACTACGATTGTCTCTGGTACGGGTATTATTTTTTGGAATCGGCGGAGTATTTCGGCGTAGAAAACGCGGACGAAGGCAGACGGATGGTGCTTTTATATATGGCGCTTAGGGCGCTTGCGAAAAAGAAGATGCCGCCCCGCCTCATCCGGCTTGCATATGATTTTAAGACGCTGGTGTTAAACGGCGATTATCCCGACATCTTCCGCTGCGGTTTTTGCAAAAAAGAGGAGGGGCTTGCCTATTATTCAGAACAGATG
>CAJOQZ010000159.1 GCA_905236585.1 uncultured Lachnospiraceae bacterium | reverse complement strand
GGGTCGTCGCTACGGTCGCCGCCGTCGTTCCTGCCGCCGCACCGATCTCGTCGCTGCCGATGCCGTGGTTGTAGGTGTTTACAAGCGTCTGCGCACTTTCCACCGTCGTTGCGATAATCGCTACCGGCGAGTAACTGTTGAAATGTGCCGTCAGTTTGCCGCCATCGGAAACCTTCACATACTGCGCCGTTACGCCGTCCTCGTCCGCGGCGTTCCCGGTATAGTGAAGGACGATTGCATATTTGCCGAATGCGTTCGCTACCGCGTCCTCTAATTTGAAGGTGACGTCGCCTGTCTCGGTTGCTTTCAGCGAGAAATAATAGATGCCCGCTATGTCTTCCGATGTCGCCTTGCCGGTTACTGTTCCGGCGTTCGCCTTAATGACATAGTTCTTGACAAATTCCTTGACCGCCGGTGTGATCGCGTTGTCTTCGAGATCCGACTTCGCGTCACCCGCAAGTACGGTTACCGCCGCGCCGTTGGCGCCGGACAGCTTCATCTTGCCTGCGTTCAAGCCCTCTTCCGCGTTGCCGATGACCGTCTTCGTCAGATTGTTGAGCGCCGTCATGTCGGTAAATTTCTTCGTCGCCGGATTATACATGCCGAAGGCTGCCGCCTTGTCTGCATCCGCCTTGATAATCGCAAACGGCGAGAACGACTTCGTCTTGAATGTAACGCTGCCGTTTGTTACGCTGGTTGCTTCCAGTCTCTCCCATTCTGTTCCTGTGTAATGAAGAACGACAATGGAATCACCTGCTTTTACGTTAAGACCGGAAAGCGTTACCGTATAATATCCATTCACCGGACCGGTACTCGGCTCTTTAATATCTAATAATGTAACAATCGATCCATCAACAGCGTCGGTCATAGTCTCAACTGCCGAATAGGTATACATCCGCGAAGAAATAATATTGTAATCTACTTTTTCGCCATTCACAAGCGCGCTATCAATAGCAAAATTACCGTTTTCACCGGAATCGGATGTAGATCCCTTATAGGAAAAAGTAAGTTTCTCCGCAACGTCCCCAGACAAATCGCTCGCCGAACAAATTGTATTTTCATCAAGCAGGATCGCCTTTGCACTCGGACTTGTATTCATGATGCCTTCCGCTGTAAAACTCGATCCATTTGACAATGCCTTCATTGTCACCTGCGGGGGTGTAGCAGCATAGTTCAAATCTAATGCTCCTTGTACCGTAACAGCTCCTGAAAATGCAATCGTCATATCAATCAGCGGGTTAATCTGCTGACTAATTGTTATGTCATTAAGCGTAAGTGTGTTATTACTATATGAAACGCCTTTTTTATACCTTGATTGTACTGTAGCACTATCTGGATCTTCTCCATCAATAACAATTCTAACTACTGCACCCGTCGGACCTCCATTATCATTACCTAATGCAACAAAACTATAACTGCCGTCAGCGGTAATATATAAATAACCAGAATCTGCCGCCTTCACTTCTGTCGCCGGTACGAATGCCGCCGCCGTTGCGAAAACCATCGCAAAAATAAGGAGCAGCGCACCGACTTTTCTTTTCATTTTCACCATGCTATTTTCCTCCTTTTTCATGGCTGCACGGTCGCTCTCTTTTTACGACCGCCGGGAAACCGCAGACTTTCTCTCCGCCGTTTCCAAACACAAAGAAAATTCCGGGCAACTATTCAGGGTACCTGAACAATTGCAAGTCATAAACTACCCCCCGGATTGCTTCCCGGAGTCACCATAATATATACCACCAATATCCTCTAAAAACAAGTACGTGAGGCAAATTGTCATTGTCAACTTTTTTCACAGGTGTTAAAAAAACCGGAGCAGCATCCCGCTCCGGTCTTGGACTAATACACATTATCTAAGGAACCTGTTTCCTTTTGCACATTTTACATAAATGACTTTGTTTCTCCTTATATAATCTCCTCTCCTGCTTCCGTTACTCCGATGACTTCTTCATATGCCCCGGCCGCCTCATCCATGCCGCTCCCGTCTTCGGCTGCCTCTTCTCCTGCCTCCGTCAGCATCTCATGTTCCACCTGCCGCTCCTCATAGAGTTCTTCTTCGCGCTTCTTCTCCATGCGCTCCTCGATCGCCTCTTTCCGTTCAATCTGCTTTTCGCGCAGTTCTTCCATCTGCTCTTTTTGGGCGCGGCGTTTATCGAGCCTCTCCTGCTCCTCCTGTTTTTTCTTAAGCCGCCGCTCCCTGCGTTTCGCCGCTTCGGACTGCCGGTCGCGTTCCGTCTGCCGCGCATTCTCCGCCTGCTCGTTCGCCGATGCGCCGCTTAGCGCGTCCGTCGCCTCTGTCGCGTAATCAGAAACCGTCACCGTATCACCGTCATTCACCTCATACACCGCGGCTTGCGCATCCGTACTCATCTTCCCGCCGGTTGCCAAATCCACATGCTGGATCGTCCCCGCCATGCCGGTGCTTTCATGTAAAAAGATTCCCGTCGAACGGATCATGCCATTGGTGGACTGATCGCTGCCCTGCAGTTTGAACGTCGTCGACTGCTCCCCCAGATAAATCGCGCCGATATCCGCCTCCTTTAAGTTAATCAGTTCGTCCTCTCCGTCGCCGTTTTTATACCAGATCTTCAGTTTGTCAAAAATCTCGTCGTTCTCATCAATCCAGCCGTTGCCGTCGCTGTCGTATTTTGCTAAATCCTTAAAGCCGTCTCCGCTTTTCGTTCCAAACAATTCGCTGCCGTCATTGATCTTCCCGTCCTCGTTCAGATCGAGTGCTAAAAACGCGCTGCCCCTCGTCGGCATGGAAATCTCTTCCATCGTCCCGTCCGCATCCAGATCGAATCGGAATTTCTGATCCGAAATCTCCGCCGAGCCGTTTCCAATATTGACTACCAGCGGGTCCATGAACGCGCTCGGGATCATCGGAATCGCCGTCTGCGTATAGAGCGCAAAACTTCGGCTCATCTCCATCTCCACGTTAAAATCTATCCGCCGTCCGTCTTCGGTACACGCCATGCCCTGCGCCGAGAACGACGTATACTCCTCCTCGTAATACGATAGTTCGGAAACGGATTTGTGCCAGACGCCCATGCTGCTGCCCGACAGCCGCTCCGACAGCCCGCTTACGTCAAAACCGATTGAAGAGAAACGGTCCAGCATCTGCTGCAGAAGGGAATTGCGGAACGAATCCATACTCTTTGACACATCACAGACGTCATTCGTTTTTCCGAGTTTTCTTACGCCGTGGTTCTTATCGTAGGTTTCCGAAATCCCCGCGCCGCTTCCTTCGCCGTCTGATGATAGGCTTAACATATCCGCCCATGTATTTTTCACATCTGACTGAGTAAGCATGCCCTTAGACATCATCCCGACGATATTGCCTTTTGCCTTTGCGATATTCTGCCGCCCCTGTTCGACATAGTTTCGCTGTGACGCCATTGCTACGTTACTGTTTGCAATCCTCATACGTTGTCCTCCTTCGAAATAAATAAGATTACTCCCTTGAGTCTTAGAAAAGACGTCTCCTTAAAAAAGGGTACAAAAAAGACACGTCTCTCCAAAGACTACTTGTGCGTAACATAACTTTTCGTCCTTGAAAAAATGCGCCATCCTTGACTATTTTTTACATAATATATATCGGAGAAGAAATCAAAAAAATGACCTCTCGTCGTGAAAGGTCACTTTTTTGTCATGAATGGTAATCCTTATGCTACATGAAGCCCGTCGCCGTCCGCGTCAATGCGGATCGTATCTCCCAAAGACACCTTTCCTTCGAGGATGACTTTTGCCGCCATCGTCTCAACGTGCTTCTGCAAAAACCGCTTCAGCGGACGCGCCCCGTAGACCGGATCATATGCCTCGTTTGCCACATAATCCTTTGCCGCGTCGGACAGTTCGACGGACAACTGGCGGTCTTTTAACCGCTCGTTCAACTCCGAAAGAAGCAGGTCGACGATATGTCCGATGTTGTCCTTCGTCAATGGACGGAACATAATGATCTCATCCAGACGGTTCAAAAATTCCGGTCGGAAGGAGGAGCGGAGCAGTTCCATCACCTGTTTTTCCGCCGACGCCTCTACTGTGCCGTCCGCGCTCGTCCCCTCAAGCAGAAATTCCGAACCGAGATTCGACGTCATAATGATGATCGTATTCTTAAAATCCACCGTCCGCCCACGGGAATCAGTAATCCGTCCGTCATCTAAAACCTGCAGCAGAACATTGAACACATCCGGGTGCGCCTTTTCCACCTCGTCAAAAAGGACGACCGAATACGGTTTTCTGCGTACGGCTTCCGTCAACTGTCCGCCTTCGTCATAACCGACATATCCCGGAGGCGCTCCGATCAAACGGGATACGGAATATTTCTCCATATACTCCGACATATCAATCCGAACGATATTGTTTTCGTCGTCAAACAGAGCCTCTGCAAGCGTTTTCGCCAGTTCCGTTTTCCCGACGCCGGTCGGTCCCAAAAACAGGAAGGAGCCGATCGGTTTGCCCGGGTCCTTGATCCCGGCACGGGAGCGGATGATCGCTTCGGAAACTTTTTCCACCGCTTCATTCTGTCCGACGACGCGCTTATGCAGTTCGTCCGCAAGGTGCAGCGTCTTGTTCCTCTCCGATTCGTTCAACTTCGCAACCGGAATCCCCGTCCAACGGGAAACGATCGCTTCGATCTCATCGCTGTCCACGCTCTCATGAACAAGCGTGATCTGCTTGCTCTTTAACGCCTCTTCTTCCTCTTCCTTTTGCCGAACCAACTGCGGCAGCGTTCCGTATTCGAGTTCCGCCGCCTTATTCAAGTCATAACTGTTCTTCGCCATTTCGATTTCGGCACGAACCGATTCGATCTGTTCGCGCAGGTTGGAAACTTTGCTTACCGCGTCTTTTTCGTTTTCCCACTGGGCTTTCTTCGCATTTAACTCGTCCCGCAGGTCGGAAAGTTCTTTTTGCAGAACGGCAAGGCGTTCCTTGCTAAGCGAATCGCTTTCTTTTTTCAGCGCCGTCTCCTCGATCTCCAACTGCATGACTTTTCGATTCAACTCATCCACTTCTGTCGGCATGGAATCAAGTTCGGTCTTGATCGACGCGCAAGCCTCATCTACAAGGTCGATCGCTTTATCCGGCAGAAAACGGTCGGAGATGTAACGATCGGACAACGTCGCTGCCGACACCAGCGCCGCATCCGTAATCTTAACGCCGTGATATACTTCGTAGCGCTCCTTGATTCCGCGAAGGATCGAGATGGTATCCTCCACCGTCGGCTCATCCACCATTACCGGCTGAAACCGCCGTTCCAGCGCAGCGTCCTCTTCGACATATTCCCGGTATTCATCCAGCGTCGTCGCGCCGATGCAATGCAGTTCGCCCCGCGCCAGCATCGGTTTTAACAGGTTGCCCGCGTCCATAGCGCCGTCTGTCTTGCCCGCGCCGACGATCGTATGTAATTCGTCGATAAACAGGATGATCTGCCCATCGGAATTTTTCACGTCGTTGAGCACTGCCTTCAAGCGTTCCTCAAACTCGCCGCGGTACTTCGCTCCGGCAATCAGCGCACCCATATCAAGGGCGAACAGTTTGTGGTCTTTTAACCCGTCGGGAACGTCGCCGCGGGCGATACGCTGCGCTAAGCCCTCGACAACCGCCGTCTTCCCGACGCCGGGATCGCCGATCAAAACCGGATTATTTTTCGTCTTCCGGGAGAGGATGCGGATTACGTTGCGGATCTCCGCGTCACGTCCGATCACGGGATCGAGTTTCTGATCTCTTGCGCGTTCCACCATGTCATAGCCGTATTTTTCCAACGTATCATACGTCGCTTCGGGATTGTCCGAAGTAACCCGCTGATTCCCTCGCACGCCGGACAACGCTTCCAAAAAGCGAT
>CAJOQZ010000158.1 GCA_905236585.1 uncultured Lachnospiraceae bacterium | reverse complement strand
GGCATTTATGACGCGCTACAATGGTTCGTGCCTGTTGATCGACTGTGGAGAGGGCACGCAGATCGCCATGAAGAAAAAGGGCTGGAGCCCCAATCCGATTGACGTGATCTGCTTCACGCATTACCACGCGGACCATATCAGCGGACTGCCGGGGATGCTCCTTTCTATGGCGAACGCCGACCGGACGGAGCCGGTGGTTATGATCGGACCGAAAGGGCTGGAATTTGTTGTTTCACATTTGCGGGTCATTGCGCAGGAACTGCCCTTTTCCATTATTTATGAAGAAATGACGGAGCCGGAGGTGGATTTTGTCTTAAGCGGCTATCATATCCATGCGTTCCGGGTCAATCATAATGTGACCTGTTACGGATATACGATCGAGATTCCGCGTGCAGGGAAGTTCGACGCCGAAGCCGCGAAAAAACTGGAGATCCCGTTAAAGTGCTGGAATCCGCTGCAGAAAGGGCAGACAATTACGATGGATGGCAGGACATATACGCCGGATATGGTGATGGGCGAAGCAAGACGGGGCATCAAGGCGGCGTATGTGACGGACTCACGACCGACCAAAGGGATCGTGGAGGCGGTTCGTGGAGCTGATCTGTTCATCTGCGAAGGCATGTACGGAGAAAAAGAAAAGGCGGCCGACGCGAAGAAGAAAAAACACATGACCTTTTATGAGGCGGCGCGGATGGCAAAAGATGCGGAGGTCGGCGAGTTGTGGCTTACGCACTTTTCTCCGTCCTTAGTCGGACCGGATCGTTACATGGGGGAAGTGCGGAGCATATTCGGCAACGCCAAACTGGGGAAAGATGGGAAGAGCAGGACGCTTGTATTCCCGGAGGAAGAGGAGAATATCGAATGAAATACGCGATTCGCATCGGAATAATTACCATTGTATGTGTGAGCCTGATCGTAGGGTATTATTTTTATCTGTCGCGGCGTTCTTTTTCCGCGGAGGAGAAGCCGACGGCGGAACAGTCGGAATTGGAAAAAGTGCTTGGGCGGGATCTGGTGCTTGATTATCCACAGACGCCGCGGGAAGTGATTAAGTTTTATAATCGCATCTTAAAATTATATTATGATTCAAATACTGCCGACGGAGAGGTGGAGAAACTCTGCGATCAGGCGATGATGCTGTTTGATGCGGATCTGATCCAGCAGAATCCGCGGGACGTCTATGTCGCGAGCGTAAAAAGCGATATTCAGGCGTATAAGGATAGGAATAAGAAAATGGTTACGACGAATGTCTGCGATACGTCAGACGTTACCTATAAAAAGTTAAATGGTAATGATATGGCGTATGTGCTGGCGTATTATTTCGTGTCGGAGGGCAGTTCGTCCCAACAGACATATCAGAAATACGCGCTGCGCAAAGACGATATCGGCAATTACAAGATTCTTGCGTTTGAACTGTCGGACGCGAACGGAGATTAAAGCCAGTGGCGGATGTTACCATATTAGCAATAGAGAGTTCCTGCGACGAAACGGCGGCGGCGGTGGTCGTCAACGGACGCGAGGTAAAAAGCAATATCATATCGACGCAGATTCCAATACATACGCTTTACGGCGGCGTCGTTCCGGAAATCGCGTCCCGCAAACATATCGAGCGGATCAATCAGGTAATCCGCGAGGCGCTGCGGAAGGCGGATATGGAATTGAAGGATATGGACGCGATCGCGGTGACTTACGGTCCGGGGCTTGTCGGCGCACTCCTTGTGGGGGTGGCGGAGGCGAAGGCGATTGCCTATGCCCTGCATAAGCCGCTTGTCGGCGTTCACCATATTGAAGGGCATATCAGCGCAAATTATATTGCGGATGCTTCCCTTGCGCCGCCGTTTTTATGTCTGGTCGTATCCGGCGGGCATACGCATCTGGTTCGGGTCACGGATTATGGGAAATACGAGATCTTAGGCAGGACGGTGGATGACGCGGCGGGAGAAGCGTTTGATAAAGTGGCGCGGGCGATCGGATTAGGCTATCCGGGCGGACCGAAAGTAGAGGAGGCGGCGAAGCGGGGAGATGCATCGACGGTGACATTTCCACGGGCAAAAGTCGAAGGCAGCGCCTATGATTT
>CAJOQZ010000157.1 GCA_905236585.1 uncultured Lachnospiraceae bacterium | reverse complement strand
GGAAGAAAAGATGTCTCACCAAATAAGAAGAAGCCGCTAAAAATCATCATTGTCGGATGCGGCAAGGTCGGAACGGCGCTGATTGAGCAGCTCGTCCGCGAGGGCAACGATATTACCCTTATCGACAAGAACGCCGCAAAGGTCTCGGAAGTATCCGCCATGTATGACATCATGGGGATTGTCGGCAACGGGGCAAGTTACGGCGTGCAAAAAGAGGCAGGGATTTTCGATACCGACCTCTTTATCGCCGTTACCGAATCGGATGAACTGAATCTGCTTTGCTGTACCGTCGCAAAGCAGGTCGGCGACTGCGCGGGCATCGCCCGCGTCCGTACGCCGGATTATTCAAGCGAAGTCAATTATCTGCGCGACCGCTTAGGCTTGGCGATGATCATCAACCCGGAACTTGAAGCGGCAAGGGAGATCGCGCATATTTTATATCTGCCGAGCGCATTGGAAGTCAATTCGTTTGCTCACGGCGAGGCGGAGATCATCCGCTTTAAGGTTTCGCCAAGCAGCCCGTTAGTGGACGTTACGGTTTCCGATTATATGCAGAATACGACCGCAAGCATTATTTTCTGCGCCGTTGAGCGCGACGGCGAAGTTGCGATCCCGAACGGTTCTTTTCGTTTCAGGGCGAACGACGTCATTGCTTTTTTAACGCCTCTTCGTCAGGGACGCGCGTGCTTGAAGCAGCTCGGCATTGAGACGTCCGGCGTCAAGGACTGCATGATCGTCGGGGGCGGCAAGGCGTCCTACTATCTCGCCTGCAAACTCATCAAGAACGGCATCGACGTCAAGATCATCGAAAAGGACAAAGAACGCTGCGAACAGTTAAGCGAGGCAATCCCGCAGGCGATCATCATCAACGGGGACGGCACGGATGAAGAACTACTCAAGGAAGAGGGCATCGCAACATGCGAAAGTTTTATTCCGCTGACCGGCATTGACGAGGAGAACATCATCCTAACGCTCCACGCCAAGCAGGTTTCCAAGGCAAAAGTAATCACGAAGATCAACCGGTTTACTTTCAAAAACGTCATCACTTCCCTCGACCTCGGCAGCGTCGTATATCCGCGCTACATTACTGCCGAAGCGATTATTGCTTACGCCCGTGCGAAGCGCGCCTCTCTCGACTCCAACATCGAAACGCTGACGCATATCTACGATCAGCGGGTCGAATGCATCGAGTTCCACATCGACCGCGCCTCCGGCGTGACCGGTACGAAGATCATGGATTTGAACTTAAAGCAAAATCTCATGATTACTTTTATCAACCGCAACGGCAATATCATTTTCCCCGGCGGCAGCGACACGATCGAAGTCGGCGACACCGTAATGATTGTCACCACACACACCGGTTTTAACGATATTACGGATATTCTCGCATAAAGGATTATTGCTATGAATCGCTCGGTCATTACATATGTATTGGGTACGGTTTTGAAAATTGAAGGCGCGCTGCTTCTTCTTCCCTGCCTTGTTGCGGCATTCTATCGGGAAAAAGAGGGCATCGCCTTTTTTCTTGTCGGCGCGGCCGCCATGTTTTTAGGCTTTCTTGCCGCCAACAAGCGACCGGAAAATTCCGTTTTTTATCTGAAGGAAGGCTGCATCACAACCGCCCTCTCATGGATTTTTTTAAGTATCATCGGCTGCATTCCTTTCATTCTGACGAGTGAAATTCCGTCTTTTACCGATGCGCTTTTTGAAACGGTTTCCGGCTTTACAACCACAGGCGCTTCCATCCTGTCTGACGTAGAAGTCTTGTCGCATGCCTCCCTGTTCTGGCGCAGTTTTACGCACTGGATCGGCGGCATGGGCGTACTTGTCTTTCTGCTTGCCGTCATCCCGATGAGCGGCGGCTCCAACATCAACCTGATGCGTGCCGAAAGCCCGGGACCTTCCGTCGGCAAACTTGTTCCGAAAATCCGCTACACCGCACGGATTCTCTACCAGATTTACATCGCGCTTACCGTATCCCAGATCATTCTTTTGCTCATAGGACGCATGCCGCTTTTCGACGCTATCTGCACCGCCTTCGGTACGGCAGGAACCGGCGGTTTCGGCATCAAAAATACGAGCCTCGGCGGCTATTCCACATACATTCAATGGATTACCACGATATTTATGATCCTCTTCGGAGTGAACTTCAACGCATATTATTTTTTGCTGATGCGAGAGTTCAAAAAAGCCGGCATAATGGAAGAAGTCCGCACCTACTTCGGCATCATCCTCTTTGCCGTTGTCGTGATCTTTTTGGATACGATTCATCTTGCGCCTTCCCCCGGTCATGCGCTTACCGACGCCGCCTTCCAAGTCGGCTCCATTATAACAACGACCGGTTTTTCCACAGTGGATTTTGACATGTGGCCGATGCTGTCAAAAGCGATCCTCGTCGCCTTAATGTTCATCGGCGCCTGTGCCGGATCGACCGGAGGCGGGTTAAAGGTTTCGCGCATCCTGATTGCCTTTAAGACCATGCTGAAGGAATTTGGCTCCTATATCCATCCAAAGAGCGTTAAAATTATTAAGATGGACGACAAGCCCATCGACCACGACGTCTTACGCTCGGTCAACGTCTATTTTATAACTTACGTCATGATCTTTACCTGCTCGACTTTGCTTGTAGCGATAGAGAACGTTGACTTTACGACCTGCTTTACAGCGGTCGCCGCCGCATTCAACAATATCGGTCCGGGGCTTTCCCTCGTCGGTCCCGCCTGCAATTTCGGCTTCTTCCATCCTTTTACAAAATGGGTGCTGATGTTCGATATGCTTGCCGGCCGTCTGGAACTGTTCCCGCTTTTGATCCTCTTTTCTCCTACCTTATGGAAAGAAAGCGCGCTGAAACGATTCGCAAAAAAAGACGGCTTTTGACGCCGCCTTTTTCATCCGCCAAAGAAAAAACGGTTTGCCATTAAAGCAAACCGAATTTTTTCATTTCCGTTTCTAATTTTGCCGCATTCTCCGGCAGCATTTCGTACAACGGTCCCCGCAGCGGTCCGACCTCCATCCCCATCAAGTTCAGAGCCTTTTTGACCGGTATCGGATTCACTTCGGAAAAGAGCGCATCCACCAGCGGTATCGACTTCAACTGCATTTCGGCTGCCTTTTTGATATCGCCGTTCAAGAAACTCATCACCATATCATGCGTCTCTCGGGGAGCAATATTGCTGATGACCGAGATCACGCCGATTCCACCGATCGAAAGCAGCGGCACGACGAGTCCGTCCTCGCCCGAATACATCTCAATGTCTCCGTCGCACAAGAGCATGGTCTTCGACGCCTGCGCCATGTTGCCGGTCGCCTCTTTTAAGCCGACGATGTTCTCCTTGGTCTTAAACAGCGTCGCCATGGTCTCCGGCATGACGTTCGTACCCGTCCGGCTCGGCACGTTATATACAATGATCGGCAGTTTTGTCGAGTCAGCGATCGTACTGTAATGCTTAATGAGTCCGCTCTGCGTCGCCTTGTTGTAATACGGCGTCACGATAAGCGCTGCATCCGCGCCGTCCTCTTCCGCTTCCGTCGTCAACTGGATCGCCGTCGCCGTCGCATTGGAGCCAGTTCCTGCAACCACCGGAATCCGATGCTTCGTAAATTCCACCGCCGCCTTGATGACGCTGCGGTGCTCTTCCATGGAGAGCGTCGCGCTCTCCCCCGTCGTTCCGGTGATTACAATGGCATCCGTTCCGTTATCGATATGGAAATTGATCAATTCCTCGAGTTTTTCAAAATTGACTGATTCGTCTTCATGCATCGGCGTCACGATCGCTACGCCCGACCCCTTAAAAATCGCCATATTCACTCCTTTTTGGTTCCTTATGCCCCATGCATAAATTCTCTAAAAAAACTTTCGATATAGTATAACACATTCACCCGCATTTAGCAATTTTTGTCAAAATAAATCCCGAATGTTTTTATCATTCGTTACTTTTGCGACTTGCCGCACACATGTCGGTATAATAAAATGATATGGATATTCAAAAAAACAAGTCATACAGGAATTTTGATCATGATACAGACAAGAGACGACATCAGAAACATTGCCATTATCGCCCATGTCGACCACGGGAAGACGACCCTTGTCGACGAGCTGTTAAAGCAGAGCGGCGTTTTTCGTGAAAATCAGGAAGTCATCCACCGGGTCATGGACTCCAACGATATCGAACGCGAACGCGGCATCACCATTCTTTCCAAGAACACCGCCGTTTTTTATAAAGGCGTGAAAATCAATATCATTGATACGCCCGGACATGCGGACTTCGGCGGCGAGGTGGAGCGCGTCTTAAAAATGGTAAACGGCGTCGTCCTCGTCGTGGATGCGAAAGAAGGCGCGATGCCGCAGACCAAATTCGTTCTGACAAAGGCTTTAGAACTCGACCTTCCGGTCATCTGCTGCATCAACAAGATCGACCGTCCCGAGGCGCGGTGCGAGGAAGTGATCGACGAAGTATTGGAACTGTTTATGGACTTAGACGCATCTGACGAGCAGTTGGACTGCCCATTCGTCTACACCTCGGCAAAACGCGGTTACGCGCTATACGACCCGTCTGACGAGCCAAAGGACATGACCCCGCTTTTTGAGACGATCTTAAAATATATTCCGGCGCCGACCGGAGATCCTGACGCAGACACGCAGGTCTTGATCTCTACGATTGATTACAACGAATACGTCGGCAGGATCGGCATCGGAAAAGTGGACAACGGCTCTCTGAAACTGAACCAGGAGGTACTTCTTCTGAACCACCACGATCCCGACAAGCGGCAGAAAGTCAAGATCTCCAACTTGTACGAATTTGATGGCTTACAAAAAATCGATGTAAAAGAGGCGAACATCGGCTCGATCGTCGCAATTTCGGGCATCGCCGATCTCCATATCGGCGACACCCTCTGCGGTCAAAACGATCCAAAGGCTATCCCGTTCCAGAAAATTTCCGAGCCGACGATTGCCATGAATTTCATTGTCAATGACAGCCCCTTCGCCGGACAGGAGGGCAAATACGTCACCTCACGCCATATCCGCGACCGTCTGTTTAAGGAATTGAACACGGACGTTTCTTTGCGTGTGGAAGAAACCGATAATACAGATTCCTTTAAGGTTTCCGGGCGCGGTGAACTGCATCTTTCGGTTTTGATCGAGAACATGCGTCGCGAAGGCTATGAATTTGCGGTCAGCAAAGCGGAGGTGCTTTACCGGACCGATGATAACGGCAAAAAATCAGAACCGATGGAAATCGCCTACATCGACGTCCCCGACGATTTTACCGGAACCGTTATCGAAAAACTTTCCCAGCGAAAAGGGGAACTTGTCAATATGCGCCCCATCACCGGCGGACAGACGCGGCTGGAGTTTCGGATTCCTTCCCGCGGTCTAATCGGATACCGTGGGGATTTTTTGACCGACACCAAAGGCAACGGCATCATCAACACGATTTTTGACGGATACGAGCCGTATAAAGGCGACATCTCCTACCGCAAGCAAGGCTCGCTGATCGCATTCGAAGCCGGCGAATCCGTCACCTACGGACTGTTCTCCGCGCAGGATCGGGGGACGCTCTTTATCGGTCCCGGCGAACGCGTTTACGGCGGCATGGTGATCGGTTCCTGCGCCCGTGCGGAGGATATTGAACTGAACGTTTGCAAGAAAAAGCATTTGACCAACACCCGTTCTTCTTCCGCAGACGAGGCGCTGACGCTGACCCCGCCGAAAATTCTCAGTCTAGAGCAGGCACTGGATTTTATCGAAACGGACGAATTATTGGAAGTTACGCCGGAATCCTTGCGCATCCGCAAGCGGATCTTAGATCCCACATTAAGAAAACGGGAATACATGAAACATAAGAACGAGCAGTCATGAGCGAAAAAACAAAGGCAATTTTATATGTGATTTCGGCGGCATTCTTTTTTTCTTTGATGACGTTGTTTCTGAAATTGGCGGGCGACCTGCCGGTGTATGAGAAGAGTTTTTTCCGCAATCTCATCGCCCTGCTGTTTGCCGCCGCTATTATGATAAAAAACAAGATCCCTTTTTCCACCGGCGGCAGCGAGAATATTAAATATCTCCTTTTCCGCGCCGTCGGCGGGACAGTCGGGATCTTTTGTAATTTTTATGCGGTTGACCATCTGGTTCTTTCGGATGCGAATATGCTGAACAAACTCTCTCCGTTTTTCGCGGTGGTCTTCTCCTATTTGATACTAAAAGAGCGCGTTGCGCCGTATCAGATCGGCTGCCTGTGTCTGGCGTTCTTCGGTGCGCTTCTCATATTAAAACCGGGGTTCGATTCTCTCGTGACGCTTTCTGCCCTTATCGGCATGCTTGGCGGCTTAGGCGCGGGATTCGCCTATACGAACGTGCGCATATGCAGCAAACACGGCGTTCCCGGACCTTTCATCGTATTTTTCTTCTCAACTTTTTCCTGCCTCGCGTCGATTCCGCTTTCGCTTGCCGATCTTCGTCCGGTCACGCCGATGCAGTTTTTGTTTTTAATCCTTACCGGGCTTGCCGCCTGCGGGGGTCAGTTTTCGATTACCGCCGCCTACTCCCATGCTCCGGCAAAAGAAATCTCCATCTATGATTATTCGCAGATCCTCTTCGCCGCCGTTTTGGGCTCATTATTCTTAAACGAGACGCCGGATATGTTAAGCGTCATGGGCTACCTTGTCATCCTGTGCGCGTCGGCGATTATGTTTTATAGAAACCGCGAGTAAATGCAAACATCCTTGAAACTGTTCACAGAAATCACATTGAGAACAAACCGCTCTCCGTGTGAGGTTAAGGCATTTTTGCCGTCGAACACGGAGAATGGTTTGTTCCCAATGCAAAATGATTACCGTGGAAACTGTTTTGGGTATCTGAACAGTTTAGCATTTTAGCCTTGCAGACCGCGGGTCTGCCTGTCCATATCCTCTACCACAATATCATAAATCTCACCCTTTGTGCGGCAGTACTCCAATACCAGCCACGGCTCATTGGTGTGATAATGCAGTTTGACGACCTCGTCCCCGGGGACGCAGAGCAGTTCATCTCCGCAAAAAGCATCCACAATATGGTCGTGGATCTCATCCGCGATATCTTCTACGTCATCCTCGTCCACACCGGGCAGATCTAAAAGCAGCTGGGTATCATAACGAAATTCAATGGATTGTTCGGGCATGATATATCGTCCTTTCACTTTTTTATTACTTTCAAATTATTTCCCATTATCAGCAACATCGTCCGCAAAAAGCATCTGTCGGACATGACGCATAAGATATTATCACAAAAGTATCCGTCTTGCAATCCGGGAATCTTCCGATTTGGCAATTATGCCGACTTATGGTAGGATATGGGTACAGAGGTTTACGTTATGGATGAAAAACCGTTAAAAAAGAGTTATTTTGGACTTATTATTTGGATTATTGTATACTGCGGAGCATGTACTGCCGCCGTCTTTCTCCCCGTAAGCGAGCAGGTCATTCTGCGTCTGATAAATGTAATTACCATGGTCGGGTTATGCGTTCTGACCGCCGTCATCTATAAAACGGAATACGTCTACTGGTACAGCGGCATCACCTATGAACAGGCGGCAGCTGCCGGAAGCCAACGCCGGAAAGAATACGCCGGAAAGCACCTGCGCATATTCTGGGGGCTTTCCGCATTATTTATTATCTTTACCATCATCATGCAGTTATTGGGATTCAACGCGCTGATAGATGAGGGCGTTATGATCTTCGGCATTCTTGCCGCGGCGATACGGACGATGTTTTACCGGTTGTAATCCAATCCCTTTTTATTCCAGATCAAAAATACTGATCTGTTCGTATGTATTCGGCAATTCATGCAGATAAGCAAAACATTCATCCGGCGTACACAGCATATCGTTCTGTCTGCAAACACGAAAAAAATTTTGCATAAGCATCTCATTATTTGGACTTAACAGTTCGTATGCATTTCCATATGTATCCATATACTTCCGTTTTAATCCGGGGAAATGCTTATCCAACGCCGCATAGTAATACTCCCGGTCGCCCTCCCGGAGCGTAAGCCCCATGCCAAAGTTCATGACGCCTTTGACGCCCACGCGAACACATTCATTAAGGATTTTTTCCACATTATCCTCGGTGTCATTGATAAAAGGCAGGATGGGACTAAGCCATACAACTGTTGGAATATTTCTTTTCTGCATTTCTTCAAGAATTTCTATACGCCGTTTTGTATTACAGACG
>CAJOQZ010000156.1 GCA_905236585.1 uncultured Lachnospiraceae bacterium | reverse complement strand
TTCCGTATTTCTTGATTGGCAATATCCCTGTCATGTATGCAAGAGCAACATGTGTATTGTCCTTCATCAGATCACGCAAGAAATCCAAGTATTCTTTTTGTCCTTCCTTATCATCCTTTCTTTCCCTGAAGAACGCATCCCATTCATCGATAACAAGAACTACCTGTCTATCATTATCAGCATATACATCGTCTATAGTCTGAATAAGGTCATTGTCGTTCAAAAGCTCCACATCAGGATATGCTTTCTTATAATCCCGTATAACAAGCCTCTGCATATTCTCCAATGCCTGGGTGGCTGTAGTATTCTTTTTTAGGAACTTAGTCATAACGATCCTGATCACATCAAAATGCCCAAGATATCCATCCCATGTGATCGTTTGATTTCCTGCTATGATTGGTTCACATTTCGCCAATAATCTCTCTTCAAACAGATCTCTGCTTTTCGCCTCTCTGTCATAATAGGCACAGATCATATCTGCTGCCATCGTTTTACCAAATCTCCGCGGCCGCGAAACACTAACATACTTCTGCTTTGTTTTCAAAACAGAATTCAGGAACATTATCATTTCGGATTTATCAATAAATATTTCAGAATTTATCGCTTCTTCGTATGCTGTTTTTCCCGGGTTAAGATATGTTCCCATCTCCGCTTTCGATCCCTTTCCTTTCCCTTTCCGAACACAAATCCTCATAATCAATACTCTTATATGATAGAATGTATGTTCACATTTGTCAAGTGCTCCGCTTCGTTTATATTCATTTTTGTATTTGTATTTCATTTATATGAACTTCGCTCACAAAAAAATGTGGCCCAGGTCGTCCCTCGACCACACCCCCGCCGTTGCGGAACATCTCTTCGTCAAATAACCCATTTCGCGAAATGTAACATTTTTGTAACAGTACGCGGTCACCAGATTCGGCGCCGCCCTCCTAATCAATCTGTTTGTGTTGCTGTGGCTGATTCCCGATCTGATCCTGGCAAACAAGCTTGCCAAATCGGAATCTTTCCGCGCCGCAGGCAAAAAGAAAACCGATCGCACCTCCTAAACTATTATTAAAAATATCATCCAGTTCAAACATCCCGATACCGAATTTCAATTGTATCAGTTCGATCAATACCGACAGCATTACCGGCACTAACCATAACGGCTTGTTGCAATATAGTGCTGCCCCCAGCGGAACAAACAGCCAGATATTATTCAAAATGTTCTGCCTTGTTCCCGGCGAAGAAAGAAAACTTTTATACGACCGGAACAATTCAAAAACTGCATCCTGTTCACCGTTTTCTCTGTAGAAGATTGTCATAATACCGATAAAAAAGATATAGGCTGCTACAAAACCAATCCGTCCTTTACCTTTTGTCAAAACCGCAATTGCTGTAGCCGCAATCCCCATAACCAATACATAAAACGGATGCGTATTAAGAATATTATCCAAGCGCAGCATCTCTTTGCCATTTTCATCGAGAAATACGTTCTGTCCATCTACTCTTTTCACGCCGTACTGATATCTTCCGATCGTTACCGGATGTTCATCCTTATCGAAGTAGAGCGTTTTATCTCCATCTCGTTTAATTATGGCATAGCCCTTGGTTGTATTTACAGCTCGTCCATCCGCATCCAGATAGGTCGTCACTCCGTCTTCATACCTTACGCCATACTGTCCGAGCGACAAAGCAACCGGCTGCAACTCGCTGTCAAAATAGAAATCCGTCCGCCCGACCTCCGAATAGTTTCTGCGGAGCAGCGCGTATCCCGATGCGCTGTTGACCGGCTTCCCGTCTTTATCCAAAAACCATGCTTCACTCAGACCGTCCGCATTATAAACTCTTTTGTATTGCCAATACCCGTCTTTCCTTGCCACCTGCACCCCGGCAATATAATAGGTGTCCGTACCGTCTTTTCCATCTTCCACGATCGTTCTGCAGATCGTATCATAGTCGTTATTGATCACCACCGGCTGCCCCTGCGCATCCAGGTATTCGATCCGCTTATATACATCCCCATAAACGTATCTCACAGAAGAATAGCCTGCTGACAAAGCGACTGCGTTTCCCTTTTCATCATAATACTGCTCGGCGGTTTTCCTGCCGTCTTCCATCACCACGATCTTTGTCGCATACCCCAGATCCGTCGCCTGCCGGATAATACCTTTGTCATCCCCATAGTCCGTCCGCACTTCCGTTTCACTTTCCGTCTTCTGTGATGTAAGCATGGAAGAGGTATACATCGGCCGATTGAAAAACAGCGTGACCAATATAAGAATGATAAATGGAACGATCAACAGTCTTTTCAAAACGCTTTCTTTTGCTCCGTTCTTTTGCTCCTTGGTTTTCACAGAGATTATATCACCGCATATCCCGATTTTCCACTTTATCTATTTTCATGAAAAACTCTTCCTTTTTATCTGTAATTTTTTTACACTTGCTGTTGACTTCCCTGCCGAAAAAAGTATAAAATTTCTTAAAGGGAGGATTCTGCTATGCTGGCTAAAATGTATCTTACCAATTTTCTTTCTTTTAAAGACAGGACAGAAATCGATTTTACCGCTTCCAAATACTCGATCCTGGGCAAAACGAATGTATGCGAAAACGGGATCCTTAAAGGCGCCCTGATGATCGGAGCAAATGCATCCGGAAAATCCAATGCCCTTAAGGGACTTTCCTTTATTATCAAAATGATAAAAGGAGACGGCACTGCTTTGCCCGGGTACCGCTGTATGTTCACCAAAAACCCCGTTACCACGATCGAATACGAGTTTCTGATAGAAGGCAAAAAAGTGTACTACACGATCGACTACAATACCCAAACCGGCAGCCTCTCGGAGATCCTGAAGATCAACGATATCACTGTATTGCAGAGAACAGGAAATACCGGTGAATTGCGGCTGGATCAGACCGTAACGATCGATGATCAGGTAGACAGCAATACGCTTTTCCTCAGAGTGGCATCCTTTAATACCGGGCGTTTTCCGCAGGAGCCCACCTTGAGAAAACTGATGGATTTTCTGCAGAACTCCTATATCATTGACGGATATGATTCGGGCACTACCTACGGTAACGTGATCACGCGCTACGCCGAAGAACACGGGGTAGATAAAATAAACAGATATCTGGATGATTTTAATTATGATTTTA
>CAJOQZ010000155.1 GCA_905236585.1 uncultured Lachnospiraceae bacterium | reverse complement strand
GTCGAGAGCGCGATCTTGATATCGTTCCGGATGAGCTGGAAAATATCCAGGGTCGCCTGCCCGACGGGAATGGATAAGAGCCAGCTGCAGTCGCCGTAGCTGCGCACCAGTTCATTTTTCTCATTGACTAAGACGCACGTTGGAAGCAGCACTTCCAAAACGGAGGTGTCTAAGTCGGACGTTTTGTATTTTACCTCGGAATCGTCAATCCCCTCATAATCCAAAATCGGCTCCAAGGTACTCTCCACATTTTGCAGGGAATAGGAGAAATGCTCGTGCGCGGGCGCTTTGCCGGATGCGTTGTGAACAAAGATCTTCTCATTCGCGGAAAAAACGCGGAAGACGTCGTCATAATCCATAACCGACTCGGAATGCCCCAAAAACAGGTAGCCGTGGTCGGAAAGCGCCATATGGAAAATGGCGAATAAGTTGCGCTGCAGCACCGTCTGGAAATATATCAGCACATTCCGGCAGCAGATCAGGTCGAGTTTGCCGAAGGGCGGGTCCTGAAACACATTATGCTGCGCGAAAATGATCATCTTGCGGATGTCGTGGCGGATGACGTATTTATTGCCTTTTCTTGTAAAATATTTGGAAAGGCGCGGCACGGAAACGTCCTCGATAATATTGTCCCCGTACATCCCCCGGACGGCGGTCGTGATCGAATCGCCGTCAAGGTCGGTTGCAAATATTTTGACGTCGCGGCGGACATTCAATTCCTCCATCGCCTCGGTAAAAAGAATCGCGACCGAATATGCCTCCTCCCCGGTCGAACAGCCCGCCACCCAGACGCGCAGCTGCTTTTCCTGCGAAGCGCTTTTGAGCAACTGCTTGATCACCGTCTCTTTTAACACCTCAAAATAATCGGGATCACGAAAGAAACTGGTCACGCCGATCAATACTTCCTTGGCGAGCAGTTTTGCCTCTTCGGGATTGTTGTTAAGGTAGGTGACATATTCCTGTAAGTTGCGGTTATGCGTAACGACCATCCGCCGCTCGATGCGGCGCAGGATCGTCGTCTGCTTGTAGTAAGCGTAATTGATGTTCGTGACATTGCGCAAAATCGTAAAGACCTGCGAAAGCAGATCCTCATCCGAAAGTTGGAATTTGGAACTTGCATCTACCAAAGACTTCGCAATGTGCGTCATCTCTTTGGCGATCGAGTCCGGCTTCTGAACAAGGTCGGCAAACCCCGTCGCAATCGCGTTGCGCGGCATACCGTCGAATTTTGACGATTCGGGAGTCTGGACAATAATCATGCCGTTCTGCTCCTTGATGGAGCGGATGCCGTTCGTCCCGTCCGAGCCTGTGCCGGATAGGATGACCGCTACTGCACGGTTCTCATATGCATCGGCAAGGGAGCGGAAAAAAACATCGATCGGATGATTGATCTTGTCGGGATCATGGATGGACAGCCGTAAAATATCCGACTGCAATTCCACATTATACTTAGGCGGGATCATGTAGATATGGTTCCGCTCGATGGGCATGCCGTCTTTGATTTCGGTCACCGGCATTGCCGAGTATTTCGTTAAAATGTCCGCAAGCAGGCTCTTATGATTCGGCGCCAAATGCTGAATGATGACGAACGCCATGCCCGTATTGGACGGTAAAAAAGTCAAAAACTGCTGTAACGCTTCCAATCCCCCTGCGGACGCACCGATACCGACTACGCCGACCGGTGCCTTTCCGATTTCCTGTTGATACATGTCACTTCTCCTTATGCTGTATAAAATCGGTGAATCGGCAATATCTATACGTCACATATCGGCGATGTCCAACGCCCAATTCATCATAAACGAAAGTAAATCGGTCTAAACGCCGACACTTCAAAAAAATTATACTCTTTTCACAGGAAAAAAGAAAGGGTGGATTTCACGCCCCGCAAAAACCGGTTTTCATCCTATCTTGCTTTTTGGAACAAACGTTGCTCCGTGTTCGACGGCAAAAATGCCTTAACCTCACACTTAAGCAACGTTTGTTCTCAAGATAAAAATTGCGTCTTCGCACCCTCACAAGATTTTTTTAGCATATCCTCGGCAGTCCCTCGTCCTGCAGCGGCAAAATCCGCCGTTTTCCGCCGATTGCGGTTTTTAAGAATACCTCGCCGCCTTTTGCCGCATCACCGCTTCCTGCCCCGCCGCCTTCGACGGTTCCGATGATTGCGGCATCCCGTCCGTAGCGGCTTTTTCGTATCGCCGACAGCGCCGCATCCGCATCCTCCGGGGCTGCGATCGCGACGAGTTTGCCTTCGTTGCCCATATAAAGCGGGTCCAATCCCAAAATCCCGCAGAAATCGCGCACCGCATCCGTCACGACAAGCGCATC
>CAJOQZ010000154.1 GCA_905236585.1 uncultured Lachnospiraceae bacterium | reverse complement strand
CATCTGTTTCATAATAGATTGTCGGCGCGATAAACGTCATCTCACCGCCCTCTTTTTTTACAAGAAGCCCCTGTTCATTCGAATCATTCCCCTGTAAAAAGAAGGACTTCGGCACCGTAAAAAAGGTCTTCTTTACGATTGCGGAATTGGGGATTTTTAAGCCTTTTTCCTCATTCAGATTCAGATTGATGTTGATAAAACGCTGATCGGCATACCGTTCCATGGAATCGTCAAAGTCCATCACCAGATAAGTCGTTCCGTTCTGTTCGATCTGTGATATATTCGCCCATGCAGAAGTTTTATCCTGCTCAAACGTCACCTGCAAAACGTTTTTTTCCGCCAGCTGCGCAAGCAGATCCTTGTCTGCGGCAATAATCATCGTCCAGTTATCCGAAGTGATCAGTTTATAAGCCTGATCCCCCGAAGCGACTTCCGTTCGCCCCTTTAAGTTGGTGCTGTCGCCGGAGGCGCTTAACATATCGCCGCGGAAGGACTCTTTTGTCGTTCCCTCATATCCGTCGATCACATAACTAAGAAGCCCCGGCTCCGGCGCATAAAACCGGTGATACGTGTTGGCAGAAAGCGCCGCCTCTATTTCTCCCGCATGCTCCTTCACAACCGTATCCACATACAGCGCACGCAGCATATCCGTCAAATCATCTTTGAACGCGTAGGTTTTCTGAAAGTCCGAATCCGTATATGTGTTCGCAAAAGTCGCGATGGTATTCTCCGTCGTAGAAAGCGAAGCCTCGGTCAGCTGCGTTGTCTGTGACTTATCATCTGTAGTAAGGGAATTGATGATGCTGCCCGTTTCGTCAATACAGTAAACCAACGAACGGACGCCGACGCGGCTCCCGTCGGGCGTAAAATAATAGATGTAGCCATTCTGCTCGCAAGGGATGATCTGCTCTTCGCGAATGGCAAAAGCGCGGTACTGGTGATCAGACACCAGTGAACCGCTCTTTACTTCATAAATGGAGATATTCTTCGTCGTATAATAAGACAGCAAATGAAACAGCACATATACGAAAATGATGCCGCATATGATGATGCCGATATTGACATGGATCGGCCGTCTGTATTTAAGAATGTTTTCCGTTTTTTTTGCCATAGATCAAAAGAGGCGACGCCCAAAAGCGGCATCCAATGTGCCGGTTTGTCAGCCTTTGTTCTTAAAATAATCGTCTATGCCCTGTGCCGCCGTTTTACCGGCGCCCATAGCAAGGATCACGGTCGCCGCGCCCGTAACCGCGTCGCCGCCCGCGTAAACGCCCGTTTTGGATGTTTCGCCGTTTTCTTCCTTTGCAACGATACATCCACGCCGGTTCGTATCAAGCCCTTCCGTCGTGGCGGAGATCAGCGGGTTCGGAGAAGTTCCAAGGGACATAATGACCGTATCGCATGTGATCTCATACTCACTGCCGGCAATCTCTACCGGACTTCTGCGTCCCGATTCGTCCGGCTCGCCAAGTTCCATCTTAATAATACGGATGCCGCGCACCCAGCCTTTCTCATCCGTTAAAATCTCAACCGGATTCTGTAAAAGGTCAAAAATGATCCCTTCTTCTTTTGCGTGATGCACTTCTTCCGCACGCGCCGGTAATTCCGCTTCGCCGCGCCGATATACAATATGGACTTCCGCTCCCAGCCGTAAAGCGGTTCTGGCGGCATCCATCGCGACATTGCCGCCGCCGACGACAACCACCTTTTTGCCGCGTGCGATCGGCGTGTCGTAATCCTTGAACGACTTCATTAAATTGTTTCTCGTCAGATATTCATTCGCGGAGAAAACGCCGTTTGCCTGTTCGCCCGGTATCCCCATGAACCGGGGTAGTCCGGCGCCGGAACCGATAAATACGGCTTCAAAGCCTTCTTCGTTCAAGAGTTCGTCTATCGTAACGGATTTTCCGATGATGACATTGGTCTCAATCTTTACGCCAAGGGATTTTACGTTCTCCACTTCCGGCAGCACCACGTCATCCTTTGGCAGACGAAATTCGGGAATCCCGTAAACCAGCACCCCGCCGGCTTTATGCAGTGCTTCAAAAATAGTCACGTCATAGCCCATCCGCGCAAGATCCCCTGCGCAGGTCAGTCCTGCCGGTCCTGAACCGATCACCGCAACTTTATGTCCGTTCTTCGGCGTGTCGCTGTGCGGCTTTACACCGTGTTCTCTCGCCCAGTCCGCAACGAAACGCTCCAGTTTGCCAATTGCAACGGCTTCTCCCTTGACGCCGCGGACGCATTTTCCTTCGCATTGCGTTTCCTGCGGGCAGACACGTCCGCAGACCGCCGGAAGCGCAGATGATTCGCTGATGATCTGATATGCCTTTTCAAAGTTTTTATTCTTTACTTCCTGAATAAATTCCGGAATATTGATCGACACCGGGCATCCGCTTACACAAAGCGGCTTTTTGCAGTTTAAGCAGCGGGACGCCTCCGCCACCGCCTCTTCTTCGGTATATCCAAGACATACTTCGTCAAAATTCGTTGCGCGAACTTTCGGGTCCTGTTCACTGATGGGTACTCTAACCATTGCATCCATTACGCCGCACCTCCTTTGCAATTTCCGCAGCCGCCGTGATGGGTATCGCCTTCTTCAAATTCCAGTTTCTTCCTGCCCTCGGCGGTCTTATACTGCGCCATACGCGCCATGGCGAGGTCGAAGTCTACCAGATGCCCGTCAAACTCCGGTCCGTCAACACAGGCGAATTTAACCTTTCCGTCAACGATCAGGCGGCACGCGCCGCACATTCCGGTTCCGTCGACCATGATCGGATTCATCGACACGACCGTATGAATCCCCAGTTCCTTTGTCAAAAGACATACGAATTTCATCATGATCATCGGTCCGATTGCAACGCAATGATCGAAGGTCTTGCCCTCTTCATAAAGCGCTTTTAACTGATCGGTTCCCATGCCGTGGAATCCGTAGGTTCCGTCATCGGTCGTCACATAGACTTCCTTTGCGACGGATTTCATCTCGTCAATGTAAAACAGCAGATCCTTGGTTCGCGATCCCATGATAACGGTCGCATCCACACCATGTTCATGCAGCCACTTTACCTGCGGATATACCGGCGCCGTTCCTAAGCCTCCCGCAATGAAAACGATGTTCTTCTTCTTCGTCTCCTCGAGATTCTCCACAAGACATAGTTCCGAAGGAAGCCCTAACGGTCCCACAAAGTCGGCGAAACTTTCCGCTTCCTGCAATGTATCCATCCGCATGGTAGACGCGCCGATGGTCTGTACGACGATCGTTACGGTATTTTTTTCGCGGTCATAATCACAGATTGTAAGAGGAATCCGCTCGCCCTCCTCATCAATTTTTGCAATCACAAACTGCCCGGGCAGACATGCTCTCGCCACCCACGGGGCTTCGACGTCCATTAGAAAAATGTTATCCGCAAGGGCTTCTTTACGAACAATTTTATACATCTTTTCCTCCTCTAAAAATATTGCATGTGTTTTCTGACTTATTTCGTCAAAATTTTATCCCGTTTTGGAGCGCATTAAAATCCATCAATTAAAATAGACCAATTCATCCTGCGGCTTTTCTGCCGGGGCAACCGAAATCGGATACAGCACCGGTCCTTTTCCCCGGTATTCTTTGGCAAATTCGTTTTTGATTCTCGCAGTCAGATGAATCCATGACTTATGGGCAATCGAATCGGCGTCTTTGTATTTGCACTTCATTCCCAAAAACTGGATGTCCTCGACACAGCAGGTCATCGCAAAACGTCCCGGCACAAAAGTTCCCGCCTTTACTTTGCCGCTTCCGTCTTTGGGATTATAGACTAAGCCTAAAAATGAAACTGTTTTCCCATCGTACTTCTTCGGATGCTCCATACAGTCCATGAACCAAAGCGCATAGTCCGCATCCGACACGGTAATCTCGTCTGCGCTTAAATCAAAGGGCAGTTCGTCCGGTCTGTCGTCAATCGTTCCGTCTGCGCGTTCGTATACGATCTGCGCCGGTCGATTGATGGATTTGACATTCGCCCGGAACTTCGCTTTCGGCGTCGCATCCGTACAGCGGTTGAAAATGATCACATCCGCCTTGAACATCTGCTCCCGCATCATGGCGCCCATATTCAAAAGATACATTTCGAACGTATTCGCATCCACGGTGCAAAGGGACTGCACGATGGTCCATTCTTTCGGATCGTCCATTTCATATAGCGGCGCCACTTCCCATGTCCCGTTGTACTCAATAAAAACCGCCTGCGGCTGATATTCTTTGTCGAGTTCCTTTAAGCGCTGCGCCGTAAAATCCTCTTTGTTCTCGATCATCTCCAGATGGATATGCAACGCGTCAAGCGCATCTTTATCGTATTCTTCGTCGCCGTCCTCACAGACGATCAAAAGCGCGCTGCTTAGATCATTGGCAAAGCCGTTTTGAAACAGCGTCTCCTTTACCAGCGTCGTCTTGCCGCTGTCCATGAAGCCGTAAAACAGATATACGGGGATTTCCTGTTCGTTCATATCGCCACTTCCTTATATCCTTCGCGTTACATCCGACCTTACTTCAAGCCGAAAAGTTCTTCTAATTTTTCGGCTTTAAGATCGATGCCGATCACAACCAGTTTGCCGGTAACATCCGCCTCTCCCGTGCGAAGTTCGTAATCGCCCTCGACCAGATCAAAATATATCCAAGAGCCGTCTTCTGCCGGAACCATTCCTTTCGAACGGATGACATAGCCAAAGTCTTCGGAATCGGCAAACGCCTTTAACGCCTTCTCGATCGTGTCTTTTGTAAAGATATGCGGCGTTTCTTTGCCCCACGTATCAAAAATATCATCCGCATGATGGTGATGATGCTCTTGGTCGTGATGATGTCCGTGTCCATGCTCCTCGTGGTCGTGGTGGTGATGTCCGTGCCCATGCTCATCGTCGTGGTGGTGATGTCCGTGTCCATGCTCATCATGGTCGTGGTGGTGATGTTCGTGTCCATTCTCCTCATCATCGTGGTGATGATGTTCGTGTCCATGCTCCTCATCATCGTGGTGATGATGCTCCTTGTCATGCTCTTGTTTATCATGCGCATGATGCATCTCGGCAAGCGTCTTCATCTCGAGATTGTCCTTGCCCTCGATATTATCTAATATTTTCGCGCCGGACAAAGCATCCCACGGCGTAGTAATCACGGTTGCTTTCGGATTCAGTTCTTTTATCAGATTCGTACAGAACTCAACCTGTTCCCCCGTCGCCTCCTGGGTACGGCTAAGGATGACGCAGGTCGCATGTTCGATCTGGTTATTGAAAAATTCGCCGAACGCTTTCATCTGCTTTGCGGCTTTCTTCGCATTAACGACCGTAACAAGCGCGTTTAACTTCACATCGGCTTCTTTTTCCATTCCGATCACGGAAGCCATGACGTCAGATAGTTTGCCGACGCCCGACGGCTCGATCAGGATACGGTCGGGAGAAAAACGATTCATGACTTCCCGCAGACTTTTGTTAAAATCACCGACTAACGTACAGCAGATGCATCCGGAATTCATTTCGGTAATCTCAATTCCGGCATCCTTCAAAAAGCCGCCGTCAATCCCGACTTCTCCAAATTCGTTCTCGATCAGAACCAATTTTTCACCGCTAAATCCGTCATCGATCAATTTCTTAATCAGCGTCGTTTTGCCCGCGCCTAAAAACCCGGAAAAAATATCAATTTTAGTCATAACAGCCTTCTTTCTTTAATATGATGAACATCCATGCATTACATGTGTTCCGGTGCTTCAAATCCGAGCAGTTCAATACTCTGCTCTAAAACCCTCTTTACGAGTATCAGCAGGGAAATATAACCGCCCAAAATAGCCGCATCTTCCTGTGACAAAATCTTCGTCCCATGATAAAAACGGTTAAAAGCGTTGCAAAGTTCGTAGATATAGGCGCACAATTTGTTTGGCGCGTATTCTTCGCCCGCTTGTCGTACGGCAGAAGAAAATCGGCTTAAAATAAGCATCAATGCAGATTCGTTTTCATTTTGCGGGGGCAGAATCGGTCGAACGCCCTCGTTCGGATGCGCCGCCTCATATTTTGCCAATATCGACTTGATCCGCACAATGGAATACAGGATATACGGTCCCGTATTTCCTTCAAACGAAGTAAACCGGTCGACGTCGAACACATAATCTTTTGCCGGAATATTCGACAAATCCCCATATTTAATGGCGGACAGCGCGATCATCTGCGACGCCGTTTTTGCTTCGTCTTGTGACATGGTATCGTTATCGACGATCTTATCATACATTTTTGCGTCAATATCATCGATCAGATCGGACAAACGCATGACGCCGCCCTCTCTGGTCTTGAACGGCTTGCCGTCCTTGCCGTTCATCGTGCCAAATCCCAAAAAAATGAGCGCACAGTCCTTCGGAACGATGCCGGCTTTATAGGCGGTTCTAAAAACCTGAATGAAGTGCAGATCCTGCCGCTTATCAACCACATATAAAACCCGGTCGGGATGATAGTCCTTCTCGCGCCAGACAAGCGTCGCAAGGTCGGTCGTATCATAAAGCGCGGCACCGTCGCTTTTTAGGATCATGCAGGGCGGAATTTCTTTTTTATCGCCCTCTTCGGCAACATCCACCACAAGCGCACCGTCGCTTTCGTACGCAAGTCCGTCCGACTTTAACTTATCCACCATGTCCGGGATATATGGATCGGCGTCCGATTCGCCTTTCCACAGGTCAAAGGTAACGCCTAACCGCTCGTAATTCTTCTTCAAGTCGCTGACCGATACCTGCAGGATATGGGAAAGCAGCGCCTGATATCCGCGTCTGCCGTTCTGCAGTTCCTTCGTCGCGGCAAGCGCCCTGTCATGGTAGGAAGCGTCCTCTTTGGATTTAGCACTTGCCGTCGGATAGATTTCTTCAAGCTGCGTGATCGTGAACGGCGCATCCGCCGGATATTCTCCCATAT
>CAJOQZ010000153.1 GCA_905236585.1 uncultured Lachnospiraceae bacterium | reverse complement strand
TATGTGGACAAGACAATGATGCTGTCTGTATTGAATGATTTTATTGACACAGACAATAAATACGTCTGCATTTCCCGCCCGCGCCGTTTCGGAAAGACGATTGCCGGGAATATGATTACGGCGTACTATTCTAAAGGCGCGGATGCGAGGGAGTTGTTTGCGCCGTATAAGATCGCGCAGGCGCCGGGGTTTGCGGACAAACTGAACAGATATAATGTGATTCAGGTTGATTTGAATAGTGAATATCAGAATACAAGAGATAAAGTTCACCTTATTGATATTCTTTCGGAGAAAATAAAAAAGGAGATGATCAGAGAATTTCCTTCCGTTGCGATTATAGACGAGTATTCTCTTGCTGATAGTATCGTGGAAGTACACGCATCCACGGGAGAAACTTTTGTTCTGTTGATTGATGAATATGACGTACTGGTAAGAGAACAGGTGGATCAGGCGCTGTTTGATTCCTATTTGAGTTTCCTAAATGGACTTTTTAAGAGCAATACGGTACGCCCTGCAATTTCCCTCGCCTATCTGACGGGGATTTTGCCGGTGGTGCGTGACAAGGTGCAGTCAAAACTGAATAATTTCAGGGAGTACACGATCATGGGCGCGGGTGCCTTGGCTGAATATGTGGGTTTTACAAAGGAAGAAGTGGAGAGGCTATGCAGACAGCATGACATAGATTATGAAGAGTGCTCCAACTGGTATGACGGATATCGTCTGAATGGGCTGGAAGTATATAACCCGGAATCTGTAATCATGTGTATGGAGGAAAGAGAGTTCGAGAATTATTGGAGCAGGACATCTTCCTATCAGGCAATTTCCGACCGCATCCGTATGGATTTTGAAGGGACAAGGGAAGCGGTAGTGCGGATGCTTGCCGGGGAGAGCGTGGATGTGAATGTGACGCGATATCTCAATACGATGGACTCCTTTTCCAGTAAAAGCGATCTGCTGACATATCTGATCCATATCGGATATCTTGCCTATGACCGAAAGGAGAAGACCTGCCGGATTCCGAACCGGGAGATCCGGCAGGAATGGTACAATGCGATCGAGACGGATGCGAATTATAAAGCAACGAGCAGGATCATAGAGGATTCCAAGGAACTTCTTAAGCAGACGATATCCGGGAATGAGGAAGCGGTGGCGAAGGCGTTGGATGCCAGTCATATCAATGTGACAAGCAACCGCAGTTATAACAATGAAGATGCCCTCCAGAGCGCCATTTATCTATCGTATATTTACGCGCTGAACGACTATACCTGTGTGCGGGAGATGACGGCGGGGCGTGGATTTGCCGATGTGACCTACATTCCGCTGCACGCAGGAAGCCCGAACCGTCCGGCGATGGTGATCGAACTGAAGCGCAATGACTCTGCAGAAAGCGGACTGGATCAGATCCACCGCAAGGAGTATTATTCCAGCCTCTCCCATTATGAGGGCAATATGCTTTTGATTGGCATCAACTATGACGAAAAAGAAAAGACCCACACCTGCCGAATTGAAAGGCATGTGAAGTAGACAAACTAATTAAAATACATGGAGCGCATTATGGGCATTGATATAGAAAAACTAATTACGGTCATCATCCCCTGCTACCGTTCGGCTCCGTATCTTGCGACGCTTTGGGAGTCGCTGAAGCACCAGACAATAGGGATCGACCGCTTAAACTGCGTGTTCGTGGATGATGCTTCGACGGATGACGGAGCGACATGGGACGTGCTGCGGCGGATTCATGATGAGGAGCCGGAGAATACAACGATTCTGCGGCTGGAAGAGAACCGGCGGCAGGGCGGCGCGAGGAACGCCGGTCTTGCGTATGCGAATACAAAGTGGGTGCAGTTTGTGGATGCAGACGACTGGCTGAAAGAGGACGCGCTGGAAAAACTATACAATGTGGCGGAGCGCTACCATGTGGATCTGCTGCAGTACGGCATGTGGGATGCAATCCGGCAGCCGGAGCGAAGCGCGGGCGGCGACCGACAGGATCGCCTGTTTGACATCCGCACGGTGCAGGATCGGAAGGATCTGCTTATGTCCGGCTGTTTTAACACAAGGCATAATGCCAAATTATACAGTACTGCGATCCTCCAAAAGGCGGGCGCCCGCTTTGCGGAAAATGTGCTTTTTGAGGAGCCTCTTTTTGTCTATCCGCAGTTTTTCTACGTATCCCGTGCTGCAGTACTCGACGAAGAACTATATTGCTGGCGGTATCATGATGACAACGCGACATACACGCTAAATGACAGTCTGCAGCTCGATCATCCGAAAGTGCAGGAGCGGCTTTTGGATTTCCTTTTCCAGCGGCATGCGTGGATAGAGGATTATATGGACGAGGTGGAGTACTATATCCTTTGGACCTATTATCTGGAGACGGTCGTCAACGCGGGCAGAACGCCCCGGCAGGTATTGACGCCGGAATATTACTGCCATATGCAGCAGGTGATTCGGGAACATTTCCCGGATTGGAAAAAGAATCCGCACATAAATGATCTTGGGGAGCCGTTTTTGGAATTGTTTGAAGGAATTGACCGTGCGTATTCCACGGGAGAAGAAATACACGATTTTTGCGCACAAATGGCGGAAAAACTTAAAAACCATTTGAATCAGTAGGGGGCATAAATGGAATACAAAGACAGCGATCATACACCTATCCTTGCGATTTCCCCGTCATGGTTCCGCGATGAAGTGCGGGAGGGTTTTTACGTTGACGGACTGCGTAAGTGCTGCTGGGCGGCGCAGATGGAGGCACTGCAGGAGGTGGAGAAGGTCTGCCGCCGTCACGGGATTCGGATTTTCGCGGATAACGGAACGCTTCTTGGGGCGGTGCGCCACAGAGGATTTATCCCTTGGGACGACGATATGGACTTTTGCATGTTCCGGGATGATTATAACCGGTTTAAGGAGATTGCGCCGAAGGAATTGCCGGAAAGTTTTTGGGTCTTCGATTATCATGAGGGAGAAGTGGATCAGTTGATCCTGCGTGTGACGAATACAAGGGGAATCCATACCAATGACGCGTGGATGGACAAATATCACGATTTTCCCTATCCGGCGGGGCTGGATATTTTTCCGCTGGATTTTATCGCGCCGAATCCGGAGGAGGAAACGCTGCGCAAAGATGTCTCGAAGATCGTATTCGAATGCGCGGCTGCGGTGAAGGACGTTGCATCCGTGGACGAACTTTCCGAAGGAGCGGTAGCGTTGCTCGCGCAGGTGTCGGCAATGACCGGCGTGCCGCTGGATTATTCACGCAATCTTTGGATGCAGCTCTATGAAATTGGTGAGAATCTTTTTCAGTTATATGGCAGGGACGAAGCGAAGGAAGTCGCCCTGATGACCTATTGGGTGCCGAACAGTGACCACAAATATGACATTCATCTCTATGATGATGTCATCTACCTGCCGTTTGAGACGATCTCCATTCCCGCACCGGCGCGGTATGACGAGGTGTTAAGAATCGAATACGGCGACTATATGCATATCGTCCGGGGAACCGGCATCCATGATTTTCCATATTATGAAAAACTGGAAGAGGAACTGGAGAACGCGGCGGAGGATAAGCGGCTGCCGTATCTGTTTTATCATGACGAAGGGATGGCTCTTTCCCGGGAAAAAGAGGACGGCAAGAAAAAGGCAAACGAAACTCCCGATTCGCACAACCACAGAGAAGTGCTTTTCATCCCTTATATGCCCGAGGCGTGGGAGGCGTTAAAGGATGCTTATGAGATGGAAAAACGTACCGCAAATACGGACGTGCATGTAATGCCTATCCGGTGGTACGATAAAACGGTACGCGGACAGATCAAGGAGGTTCACGATGGGTTCGAAGGATATCCGAAGGATCTTTTGCTGGTGGATTATCATTCCTACAACTATGTGGCAAGACGCCCGGACGTGATCTATTTTCAGAATGCCTTCGACCAGTATAACTACACGACCAGCGTTGACCCGGTCTTTTATTCAGAGCATCTGAAAAACGCGACGGAACGGCTGGTGCTGATACCGTATCTTCTGCCGGATGATATTGATCCGCAGGATGTACCGGCAATGAAGTCGGTGGCTCACTTTGCGGTAAAGCCCGGCGTGTTCCATGCGGATGAGGTGCTTCTGCCGTCGGAGAACCTGCGGCAGCGGTTTCTTGAAGAATTGACGCAGTTTGCCGGGGAAGATAGCCGCTATATCTGGGAGGAGAAAATCAAGGTGTCGCCGCTTGCGAAAAACAGCCGGGCGCACAAAGAGAAGGAGATTGCCATACCTGCAGAATGGCGTAAGATGATATATGAAGAAAACGGCTCAAAAAAGAAGGTTCTCTATTACTATACGAGCGTAAGCGCAATGATGAGGTACGGCGTGCAGATGCTTCAAAAAATAAAAAGCGTTTTGGAGATTGTGTGTCAGCACCGGGATTCCCTTGTGCTGTTGTGGCGACCGGACCCCATGATGGAAGAGGTCGTTGCGGTCAATCGCCCGGAATTATGGCAGGAGTATGTACAGACGATT
>CAJOQZ010000152.1 GCA_905236585.1 uncultured Lachnospiraceae bacterium | reverse complement strand
GATCAGATCATCGCGCACCTCCGTCATTTTGATGAACCAGGACTCCCGCGCATAATAGATCAGCGGCGTCTCACAGCGCCAGCAATGGGGATAATCATGCGTAAACTGCGGCGCGTCATATAGCTTCCCCTCTTTGTCCAGATCCTTTAAGATGGGAAGATCCGCTTCCTTGACAAAGAGTCCCGCATAGGGCGTTTCTTCCGTCATTTCGCCCTTATCGTTGACAAACTGCACGAACGGCAGGTTGTAGTCGCGCCCGACCCGTCCGTCGTCCTCGCCGAACGCCGGAGCGATATGGACGATGCCCGTACCGTCGGACATCGTAACATAATTGTCGCAGGTAACGAAAAAGCCCTTTGCTTTCGGCATCTTCGCCACTTTTTCCCCTGTGCAGGCAAACAGCGGCTCGTATTCCTTATGCTCCAAATCCTTACCGGCATACGTCTCCAAAACCTCATACGCCGCGCCGTCTGCTGCGTCGTCTTTTTTTAATTTGCCTAAAACAGTATCGCAAAGCGCTTTTGCCATGTAATACGTATATCCGTCGACCGCCTTTACCTTGACGTATTCCTCTGTCGGATTGACGCACAGACCCACATTCGACGGCAGCGTCCAAGGCGTCGTCGTCCATGCCAGAAAGTAAGCGTCTTCATCCTTTACCTTGAAACGGACGATCGCGGAGCGTTCTTTTACCGTCTTATATCCCTGCGCCACTTCCTGCGCGGAGAGCGGCGTCCCGCAGCGCGGGCAGTAGGGAACGACCTTGAAGCCCTTATACAAAAGACCCTTATCCCAGATCTCTTTTAACGCCCACCATTCGGATTCGATAAAATCATCATCATAAGTGATGTACGGATCGTCCATGTCCGCCCAAAAGCCGACGGTTGCGGAAAAATCCTCCCACATCTCCTTGTATTTCCAGACGGATTCCTTGCACTCTTTGATAAACGGCTCCATGCCGTATTCTTCGATCTGGTCTTTGCCGTTTAAGCCCAGTTTTTTCTCCACTTCGAGTTCGACGGGGAGTCCGTGGGTGTCCCATCCGGCTTTACGCGGAACGTAATTGCCCTTCATGGTCTGATACCGAGGGATCATGTCCTTGATAACACGCGTTAAAACATGCCCGATATGCGGCTTGCCATTCGCGGTCGGCGGTCCGTCGTAAAACATATATGTCGGCTGCCCTTCGCGGATCTGCAAAGATTTGTTGAAAATATCATGCTCTTTCCAGAACTTCTCGACCGCTTTTTCCCTGTCCACAAAATTCAGATCTGTGTTGACGGCTTCGTACTTTGTCTTCATCTAAAAACTCCCATCTTCTAAATTATTGAAATACTGCTCGAAGTATTCTTCATAACTTGCCGGATCATTCGTTATATTCCCCACATCGAGGCTTAGATTGAAAAAAACGAGGAATGCGATTATCATCAGGATCAAAGACGCCGCGGACAATACGATTCCGATGGTCGCTAAGATCTTTTCCTTATAGCCTGCAATCTGGATCGTCCCTAAGACGATAGATACGATCGCCAGCGGAATATTCAGGCAGGTGCAAAACAAGATCAGCGCCAAAACGCCAAATGCAAGCGACGCGATGCCTAAGGACGAGCCGTCCTTTTTCGGACGCGGCGTTCCGCCGTAGTACTGCGCCCCGTACCCCGGCTGCTGTCCGTTATCTTCCTGCCGGTTTCCCGGCTGTCCGCCGTATGGCGTATTGCCGTAATTATTCTGATCCATTCTTCCTTATCCCAAAAACTTTCTGATGCTCGGCGCCATCCGCGTGCTGTCGACTACATAACTGCCGTGATCCGCACCCTCGACAATAAACAGTTTCGCGTCGGGTATTCCGTGCGCGATCCGCTTCGTTTCTGCTTCCTTTATGATGTCCTTCTCCCCGGCGCATACCAGCGCGGGGGCATGGATTTTCGCCAAGTCCGCGTCGCTTAGATCAGGCTCTCTTAACATCATCCCGATCATCTCGCTTTTCGTCCGGCGGTAGTCCTTTTTGATCTTGTGCTTTGCGGCAAAAGTCAGCCCGCTCGGCGTCATATTCGCGCCGCACAGGATCAGGCGGCGGACTTTTTCCGGAAAAAGGATCGCCATATACATCGCGATCACCGCGCCGTCCGAAAAGCCGAAGACGTCGCAGGTTCCGATAGAAAGCGCGTCGATCAGATTCGACATGTCCCTCGCCATATCCGTATAGTGATAGGCGCCGTCCCCGCTCGGCGACGATAAGCCGCATCCGCGGCTGTCCGGCAGATACATGGTAAAACTTCCGGAAAGATCGTCTGCAAGCGCACCGAAAATCTCATGGCTTTCACCGTTGCCGTGCAGCATCAAAAGCGGCTTGCCCGTTCCGCATTTTTTATAATATAATACCTGACTGTCTAACTGAATATACATACCGTCCAAGGCAAAATACACGCACTCGGCAGTATATGCTTCGTGCTGTTTTATTGTTTCTGTTTTTTAGTTCTTCGGCACCATTTTCTCCATGCCGCCCATGTACGGACGAAGCACTTCCGGTATTGAAACGCTTCCGTCTGCATTTAAGTTGTTCTCCAAAAACGCGATCAACATCCGCGGCGGAGCAACGACCGTATTGTTTAACGTGTTGGCAAAATATTTGTTCTTATCCTTGGTCTTGACGCGGATTCCTAAACGTCTTGCCTGTGCGTCGCCCAAGTTCGAGCAGCTGCCGACTTCAAAGTACTTCTTCTGCCGCGGCGACCATGCCTCCACGTCACAGGACTTCACCTTCAAGTCCGCCAGATCCCCGGAACAGCACTCCAGCGTGCGCACCGGTATGTCCATGCTGCGGAACAGATCGACCGTATTTTTCCAAAGCTGGTCGTACCAATACATCGCATCTTCCGGCTTGCAGACGACGATCATCTCCTGCTTTTCAAACTGGTGGATGCGGTAGACGCCGCGCTCCTCGATGCCGTGCGCTCCCTTCTCCTTACGGAAGCACGGGGAATAACTCGTCATCGTATAGGGCAGGTTCTCCTCGTCTAAGAGTTCGCCCTTGAACTTGCCGATCATGGAATGCTCCGAAGTTCCGATCAGATAGAGGTCTTCGCCCTCGATCTTGTACATCATCGCGTCCATTTCTTCAAAACTCATAACGCCTGTTACGACGTCGCTTCGGATCATAAACGGCGGCACGCAGTACGTAAAGCCTCTGTCTATCATAAAATCTCTTGCATATGCGATCACCGCCGAATGCAGGCGGGCGATATCTCCCATCAGATAATAAAATCCGTTGCCCGCGACGCGTCCCGCCGCTTCGAAATCCACGCCGTCAAATCGCGCCATAATGTCCGTATGGTACGGAATTTCAAAATCCGGAACAAGCGGCTCGCCGAACTTTTCGATCTCTACATTCTTCGTATCGTCTTCTCCGATCGGCACGGATACGTCGATGATGTTCGGTATCGTCATCATGCGCTTTGTGATCTCTTCGTTGAGCGTGCGCTCCTCTTCCTCTAACTGGGATAAGCGCTCGGCGTTCTTCGTCACTTCCGCCTTGACCGCTTCCGCCTCGTCTTTTTTGCCCTGCGCCATTAGGGCGCCGATCTGTTTGCTGATCTTGTTTCGGTTGCTGCGGAGTTCGTCACCCTCGGCTTTGACGGCGCGGACTTTTGCATCGAGGTCGATGACTTCGTCGACGAGGGGGAGTTTGTGGTCTTGGTATTTCTTTTTAATGTTTTCTTTTACGATGTCCGGGTTTTCACGGAGGAATTTAATGTCTATCATTTTTGAAGTCTCCTGATATTTTATAATTGGTGGCAACTGCCGGAAATTCGAATCTATTTTCACATTTATTTGTGAAGGCGACCGCCGGAAATTCGAATCTATTTTCACATTTATTTGTGAAGGCGACCGCCGGAAATTCGAATCTATCTCCGCCGGAACACTCGCGTTCAGAGGTTTCACGTAGCGGTACTAAATTCGTGCTGACGCACTCATTAAGTGCCGACGTGAAACACTGTCCTTCGGAGACAGATCTCGAATTTTCGGCTGCTTACTGACTCGAAATATTTTCGGTATTTCTATTGCGTGTCACGCAGAACAAGGTACTCTTTTGCAGAAATACCTGTTCCGCAAAACCTCCTAATACTAATTCTAATACTCACGCTTGGTTAGCCATGAAACGGTAACGTGTGTCCGGCGAACCGTTTTTGACGTCGGTAAGTTTGCCCTGCGGGTACTTAATGAATGCGTCAGCACGAATTTAGTACCGCTACGTCAAAACTCGGAGCGCGAGCGTTTCGTCGGATATACATACCGTTGAATGGCTCGTCAAACTCTATTATTCCCTGTTAAAAACTTCCACTCAGCGGATACTTCGCCGTAAGACTATCTATAATCTCCCTCGCCGTTTTCACGCCGCTTTCGCCTTCCTTAACAACCGTCGCTATCGCTTCCGCCACCTTGTCAAAATCTTCCGCGACAAGTCCCCGGCTGGTCGCCGCAGGCGTTCCCAATCGGATGCCGCTCGTTACAAACGGACTCTTCGGATCGTTCGGCACGGTGTTCTTATTCGCCGTGATATGCGCGTCGTCAAGGAGCGCCTCGATCTCTTTTCCGGTCTTGTCGTATTTGATCAAGTCAAGCAGCATCAAATGGTTGTCCGTGCCGCCCGATACGATATCCATGTCGCGGCGTATAAGCCCCTCGGACAATGCTTTTGCGTTCTCTACCACATGTCCGATATATTCCTTGAAAGACGGCTTTAACGCCTCCTCAAAGCAGACCGCCTTCGCCGCGATCACATGCATCAGAGGTCCGCCCTGAATGCCCGGGAAGATCGCCTTGTTGAAGTTGAATTTTTCATTGATCTCATTCGACGACATGATCATGCCGCCCCGCGGTCCCCGCAGGGTCTTATGCGTCGTCGTCGTTGTGATGTGCGCATACGGAATCGGAGAGGGATGATAACCCGTCGCCACCAAGCCCGCGATATGTGCGATATCCGCTAAAAGTACCGCGCCAACCTCGTCCGCGATCTCACGGAACTTCTTAAAATCAATCGTCCGCGCATACGCCGAAGCGCCGCAGATGATCATTTTCGGCTTGCATTCTTTTGCGATTTTTTGCACTTCGTCATAGTCGATAAAGCCTTCGTCGCTCACGCCGTACGGCACGATATGAAAATATTTTCCGGAGAAATTCACCGGACTTCCGTGCGACAGATGACCGCCGTGGTCGAGGCTCATCCCCATGATCGTATCGCCCGGTTCGCATACCGCAAACTGCACCGCCATATTTGCCTGTGCGCCGGAATGCGGCTGTACATTGACATATTCCGCGCCGAACAGTTTCTTCGCCCGTTCTCTTGCCAGTTCCTCCGCCTTGTCCACAACGCCGCACCCGCCGTAATAGCGCTTGCCCGGATATCCTTCCGCGTATTTGTTCGTCAGAACGCTTCCCATGGCGGACATCACCGCGTTGCTTACCCAGTTCTCCGATGCGATCAACTCGATATGGCTCGACTGCCTTTCATATTCCTCGCGGATGACCTCCGCCATTTCGGGATCGACATTTTTGATATCATCAATGGTATACATATACTTTTCTCCTTATGTATTTCCTATACGACTAATCCTTCATTTTCCTTCGTTGCACGCTCCGGCTTCTTCTTCGGCTTGTCCGCTTTTTTCGCCGACTCCCTCTCGCTCGCGCCGCCGTTTTTGCTCTTAATGTGGACGCGCATCAAATACCACAATTCGGTCGCGATGCAGATGGAAGAATACGTACCGCAGAGGACGCCCGCCAATAGCGGAAGCGCAAATTCCTTGATCGTGGATACGCCCAAGATCAAAAACATCAAAATCGTAACCGCCGTCGTAAACGATGTGGAAATCGAACGGGACAGCGTCTGCGTGATTGAATTGTCCGCTAACTGCTCGAGTTCCTCTGCGCTATTGCGGTCACGCAGGTGCCCCATATTTTCACGAACACGGTCGAAAATGACGATCGTATCGTTGACAGAATATCCGATGACCGTCAGCATGCAGGCAATGAACGCGCTGCCGACCGAAAGGCGTGCAATCGCATACAAAGCCAGAACCGCCAGTACGTCATGAAGAAGGGCAATGATCGCGCTCGACGCGAAGCGGATATCCTTGAACCGGAACCAGATGTACAGCAGCATGAAGAACGCCGCAACCAGCACCGCAATGATGGACTGGCGGCGCATTTCCCCGCTGATCGTCGAACTGATATTTTCGGAAGAGATCAAAGATTCTTCTACGTCGAAATTCTCTTCGAGTACCGCATTCAACGCTTCTCTTTCTCCCAAGTCAAGCGTCCGGGTCTTGATGATGACCTCGTCCGTTCCGCTGACTTTCTGCGTCTGAATGTCGTTGTCGCCGGTCACGCCCGATACAAGGGGAACGATTTTTTCTTCAATCTCCGCGATCGAGTAATCTTCATTAAAGTTCACCGTCGTAGACGTGCCGCCTAAAAATTCAAGGCTGTAATTCAAAGATTTGTCGCCGTTTGCCGCATGGAAGACCATTGCCGCGATGCCTGCGCCGATGACAAGGAGCGATACCGCAAACAATGCTTTTCGCTTCGCGATAAACGCGATATCTTTGAAAACTTTTGCTTTTCCGTAATATTTTGCATCCTTAAATCCTAAGGACAGGAAGGCTTTCATAATCATCCGTGTTACGAAAAGCGCCGTAAACATGGACAAAACCACGCCGATCGCCAGCGTAACCGCAAAGCCCTTTACCGTACCAGAGCCAAGCACGCCCAGCACCGCCGCCGCGATAAGCGTCGTAACGTTGCCGTCGATGATCGCGCTCATTGCTTTTTTGAAACCGGTGTCTACCGCAGCGTTCACCGTTTTACCGGCGGAGATTTCTTCGCGGATGCGGGCGAAAATGATGACGTTCGCATCCACCGCCATACCGATGGAAAGGATGATGCCCGCGATGCCCGGAAGCGTCAGCGTGATGTCGAACAGGAACAAAATCGCAATCATGATCTCCGTATATAAGCCCAGCGCCAGCGCCGCCGCAAAGCCCGGCAGGAGATACATTACGATCAGGAAAACAATAACAATGCAAAGCCCGATCGCGCCCGCTTTCAAACTCGTCGCAAGCGCGTCGCTTCCGAGTTGTGCGCCGACCACTTCGGACTGAAGTTCGGTTAAGGTAATGTCCAGACCGCCGATACGGATATAGGACGCGAGGCTCTGTGCCGCTTCGTAATCTTCCATTCCCTCAATGATGCAGTTGCCGTCAAGAATCGCCGAATTGACTTTCGGCACCG
>CAJOQZ010000151.1 GCA_905236585.1 uncultured Lachnospiraceae bacterium | reverse complement strand
TTATCGGCTCGGCGGATGAGGCGGGGAAGGCGCTTGCCGGAGAGGAAGTGATTGTCTGGGACCGGACGGTTGACTGTGAGGGGAACCTTTTGATCCCGGGATTTAAGGATGCGCATACGCATACGGCAATGACGTTTCTGCGGTCCTATGCCGATGACCTGCCGCTGCAGGAATGGCTTTTCGATAAGATTTTTCCAAAAGAAGACCAGTTGACGCCGGACGACGTATACTGGCTGGACATTTTGGGGATCATGGAGTATCTGACAAGCGGGATTACGACGAATTTCGACATGTATTATTTTCCGCCGAAAAATGCCGAGGCGTCCATCGACTGCGGCTACCGGACGGTGCAGACGTCGGGCATGAATAATTTCGGCGGGGGACCGGACGTGCTGGAAGAGAACTATACGATCGTCAATGAACTGGGGGAGAAGCACGATGGACTTGCAAAATTCATCATCGGCTTCCATGCGGAATATACAACGTCCAAGGAGCGGATGGAGGGCGTTGCGCGTCTTGCGCAAAAATATCGGTCGCCTATGTTCATGCACAACTCCGAAACGGAAAAAGAGGTTAAAGAGTGCATCGAGCGCTGGGGCAAAACGCCGACGCAGATCACGGATGAACTTGGCATGTATGAATATGGCGGCGGGGGATATCACTGCGTATGGTTCGATGAAAAGGACTTTGAGATTTTTAAGGAGAAGGGGCTGTATGCGATTGTTAATCCGGGATCGAATACGAAACTTGGCAGCGGGATAGCGCCGGTGAAGCGTTTTCTTGATGAGGGGATTCCGCTGGCGATCGGTACGGACGGCCCGTCTTCGAACAACTGTCTCGATATGTTCCGCGAGATGTTTTTGACGACCGGCCTTGCCAAACTGCGTGAAATGGATGCGGCGTGCGTTCCGGCGGAAGAAGTGCTGTATGCGGCGACCGCACAGGGAGCGCGGGCGATGGGTTTGGAAGAATGTGACCGGCTCGCGGTGGGCAAAAAGGCGGATATCGTCCTGATCGATCTGATGCAGCCGAATATGCAGCCGGAGAATAATCTGGTGAAAAACCTCGTCTATTCCGGTTCAAAACAGAATGTAAAATTGACGATGGTAAACGGCAGGATTCTTTATGAAGACGGCAAATATGATATCGGCTTTGATCCGAAGGAAGTGTATGCGAAGTCGAACGAGATTATTCGGAGGATGAAATAGGATACGGCGTATTTGTTTATGGTTTCTATCAAAAAAATGAGTCCGCGGTTTATATGCCGCGGACTTGTTCATGTTATGACTTAGGAACGGTACCGTGCTTTGCGCTCGTACAATCCTATTCGCATTCGAGGTCTTATTACAGTTTCGCTGCCGTATCAAGCGCGATCTCGATCATCTGCGTGAACCCGGTCTGCCGTTCTTCGGCGGAGAGTTCGCCCTCTTTGAAAATATGATCGGAGATGGTAAGGATCGTAAGCGCCTGCTTTTTTGCTTCCGCCGCGTTGATATAAAGAGCGGAAGATTCCATTTCGACGGCAAGAACGCCGATATCTTTTAACCTTGCGCTGGTGTCGTCCTTGCGATAGAAACAGTCCGACGCGAATACGTTGCCGACATGGAAATGCAGATCCTTTTCGCGGGCGCAGCCGATCGCCGTTTCAAGAAGCGAAAAACTTGCGGTCGGAGCATAGCCTTTCGGGATGTTGAACTGATAGCCGTAGTTCGAGTCGGAGGTTGCGGACATCGCGAATACGATATCCTTTACGTTGACGTCGTCCTGCAGGCCGCCCGCGCTGCCGACACGGATAATGTTGTCAACATCATAAAAATGGAACAGTTCGTAGGTGTAGATGCCGATGGACGGAATCCCCATGCCGTGCCCCATGACGGTAACTTCCTTGTCCTTGTATCTGCCGGTATAGGCAAGCATGCCGCGGACTTCATTGACGCATTTTGCGTCCGTTAGATACGTTTCGGCAATGAACTTTGCGCGCAGCGGATCGCCGGGCATTAAAACAGTTTTGGCGATATCGCCTTCTTTTGCGCCGTTATGCGGTGTAGCCATAGAATAACCCTCCTTTTTTGCGCAGAGTCAGACACGAAAAAACGTAAACTGTTGACTTGCTTCGCGAATGACTCTTAAAAATACATCATTGTCCACATGGTGGAATCGTTATGTTGTCAGATACTCTTATCTTACTCATTTTTTAAGGGGTTGTCAAAATCTTGTATCAGGGCGGCTTTTTCCTTGTGGGTAAGCCGTTTTAAGTGCCACTCGCGGCTCATTGCTTCTTCTTTCGTGTCAAATTCCTCATAATAAACGAGCCGCACCGGACGGCGGGTGCGGGTGTATTTGGCACCGCTGCCCGCATTGTGCGCCGCTACACGTTTTTTCAGATCATTTGTCCAGCCGCAGTAGAGGCTTTTGTCGCGGCATTCTACCATATATGCAAAATTTCCCATGACGGTTTTAAGTGTAATATAGTGGGGGCTGGGTGTCAATGGCATTGATCGTGAACTGCAAAGCGGACAAATGCTTCTTAAGTGTTCGATGGCAGGAATGCCTTAACCTCACACTTAAGAAGCGTTTGTTCTCAACATAAAATTTCATTTCATTTCCGTGTTTTCTTTTGAAAATCCCTTGACATGAAATTGTGAAGTTGGTATAATTTCATTTGTTTGTGTCGGTGGAGTCGAATCATGTTCTCCTGAGAGCAAGTGGAGTGACGACATATGTGCCCGTAGCTCAGCTGGATAGAGCACCGGCCAAAGCGCCGCTGTG
>CAJOQZ010000150.1 GCA_905236585.1 uncultured Lachnospiraceae bacterium | reverse complement strand
GGCAAGGACGCCATCATCATTCCGGCGGACGAGGAAGGCTGGTCGGACGCCAACGTGGAAGACGCGCTGAGCGGACAGTTTTTCGGCTGGGTGTTCGCCCTTGGAGAGAGCATCCGTATCATAAGCCCCTCGGGAGTAGCGGAGCAGTTCGCAAGACAGGCGGAGCGGATTGCGGAGGCTTATCGGATAAAAGGAAACGGGGGCGGCAGATGAGCCGGATCACGCGAAAGCAAAAGAAGAGCCTGCTTGCAAACGCAGCGCATCTTGTTACGGATTTTACCGATAAGAAACTCGGCAATTTCGCTGCAAGCACGGCGTTTTTCTTTTTCATATCCTTAATTCCCATGTGCATCCTTTTGTCAACATTGCTGCCGCTGACCGGTCTTGACAAGCAGTTGTTTGAGGAACTTGTGACGGCGTACATTCCGCCGGTCGTGGAAGGGCTGGTGCAAAGCATCATCGAGGATGCGTTTTCGAGCAGCACGAAGGTGTTCTCCTTATCCATCCTCGCGATTTTTTATGCGTCCGGGAGAGGCATGATCGCCTTGATGCAGGGGCTCAACGTCGTCTACGGCATCCGTGAACACCGCAGTTATCCGCGGATCGTCCTTGTGGCGGTAATCTATATGTTCCTGCTTCTCGCCTTCATCATCGGCTCCCTGATCCTGGGCGTCTTCGGGGAAAATATCTATCATTTTGTCGGCAGCCATGTACCCCATATGGAACATGTCATGGCGGAGATACTGGGGCTTAGGGCGCTCGTGATCTTTGGTTCCGCCATCGTGCTCTTTTCATTGATGTACACCTATACGCCGGCGAGAAATCAGAAGTTCTCCCGGCAGCTGCCGGGGGCGGCGTTCGCAACGGCGGGCTGGATGATTTTTTCCAAAGTATTCTCCCTGTTTATGAGCCATGGCAGCATCTACAGCACCTATTACGGCAGCCTCGCGACGATCGTGATCTTTATGCTGTGGATGTACGGGTGTTTTTACATCCTTCTGATTGGTGGGTATATTAATGTTGTTTGTGCCAAATTATCCCCTTTATCTCGACAAACCCGTGGATAGATGTTACAATTATGAATTATTAGACGCTTAAGAAAACGCGAAAGAGCGGGGAAGGTCCATGAGCGACTGGGTAGCGATTGTTGACGACGATATTGCAAATCTTACCGTTGCAAGCCATATCCTATACAAAGAAAACTTAAAAGTCAGCGCCTTCAAGTCAGGAAAGGAACTGCTTACTTTTTTGAACCACAACCGTCCCGACATCGTGCTGCTCGATGTGCATATGCCGGAACTTGACGGCTTTGCGACGCTTGCGTCGATCCGTGCGAGGGACGAACTGAGCGATCTGCCGGTGATCTTTCTTACCGGGGACGAGGACATCGGCACCGAGGCGAAGGGGCTTGCCGGGGGCGCGGACGATTTCATAAAAAAACCTTTCGTTCCCGAAATCCTCCTTTTGCGCGTAAAGCGTACGATCGAACTGGCGCGGCTTCGGAACCACCTGACCGCGGAAGTGGAGAAAAAGACGGCGGAACTGATCGAAAAGCACGAGCAGATCCGTACGCTGTCCATTGCGGCGGAAACGGATCAGATGACAGGCCTTCTGAACAAAGTCTCGGCGCAGGAAGCGGTGAGCCTGCTGTGCAAGGAGTCGCAGGGGATTCTGATGATAATCGACCTCGACAGTTTCAAATTGGTCAACGACATCTACGGACACAACGCCGGGGATAAAATCCTCATCCGTTTCGCCGAGATCATCCGTTCCGTGATCCGCAACACCGATATTGCCGGACGCATGGGCGGAGACGAGTTTCTCGCGTTCTGCGAGAACATCAAGGACGAATCGGTCATCAATGAAAAAGCGCGTTACATCAATGACGAACTTACGGCGTTTGCGAGGGAGTTTTTAGGCGAGGATATGACGATACCGCTGGGGGCGTCGATCGGCGCAGTGGTCTGTCCGGATGAGGGCAGGGATTTTCTTGCGCTGTATCAGAAGGCGGATGAGGCGTTGTATTCGGTGAAGCAGAACGGCAAGCACGGCTGCGCGTTTTATTGGGAATCCCGGCGTCCGAATGTCGGAGTAGCGGCGCAGGGAAGTTCGCATGCGATGCGGATTTTGAACGAAAGAGATCCGAGCGCGGAGGCGATGGTACTTCCGTTTGAGCAGTTTCGTCTGGTCTACCGGCTTCTGATCCGCTTGAACCGCAATTATACAATCCGCACGGCGTTCATTCTTTTCACCATTGAATCGGAAAACGGGGATGAAAAATTACAGAGCGAGGTGACGGAATCGTTTTGCAGAAGCGTCGCCTTGTCGCTTCGTTCCAGTGACGCGGTGACGAAGAACGGGGACAATCAATGTATGGTGCTGCTTCTGCACACCGATATCCAGTACGGAGAGAAAGTTGCGGATCGAATCATCAAGGATTGGCATCACGGATTCGACACGCATGGATACGAAGCAAAATACGAACTCGAACTAATCTAAACGGATATAGGATACTATATGTCGAATCAGGATTTTTCTACAGAAAATATACGGACGATCCATCTGATCATCCTCTTCGGGCATACTTTCTTCGCCCTGCTTCTGGCGGCGGAGGCGTCCTTTTTGGGCTGGGAAATATGGGCGCTGCCCGTGGTCTTTTTAGGGGTGTGCGTCAGTTGGTTCATGCATTTGACGCAGATGTTTACGCCCCCGCAGCGGCTTTGGGTCTATGAACTTTTGCAGATGATCATGTTTTTCTATTACGGCGTGCATGATGAGAGTTTTTATGATCTGACGCCTGTTATTGTGCTGGTTATCGCGGCGTATCAGATGACGGGCGTCGTCAGTTATATTTATCTTGCGATCGGAACGTATCTTATGACGGTTGTTTACGACCTGCTTTTGGTCGGCGGGGAGAATACGACGCTGGATACGTTCAAAATCACGCGGGTCATCCTGCATTTGGCGATCATCGGTATATCGGGGGTGATCGCCGTCCGTTCCATCAAAATGCGGCATAAGGACGAGACGTTTTTTGCTTCGGAAGTCCGCAGACTGCATGACATCAACACGCGGACGGAAGATTTTCTTACAAATGTATCCCACGAACTGCGCACGCCGATCAACGCGGTCACCGGCATTTCAACGGTTCTTCTAAAAAGCGACGTCAACGCGAAAACGAAAATGGGGCTGGTCTCGATTCAGGAAGCGGGGCATCGTCTGTTCGAACAGATCGGCGACATCTTAGACCATACCGAGATCCATACGGGCAAACTCGTCATCAGCGAAGATGCGTATATGATCTCTTCGGTCATCAGCGATATTTTAGCGGAATTAAAACTGTTAGGCGTTGAGTCGAACATCGAAATTGTTTTTGACGTTGACGTCAACGTTCCGGCAACGCTCTTAGGCGACGGACGCAAGATCAAGAAGATTATCCGTCATCTGATCGAGAACTCGATCAAGTTCACCAAGGTCGGCGGCGCGCGCGTGCGCATATCGACGGTGAAAAAGTCTTACGGCGTGAACCTTCTTTTGGAGGTTACCGATACCGGCATCGGCATCGACGAAAAGGATCTGGAGCGGATCGCCGAACGGTTTTTCCAGACCGATTCCGGCAGAAGCCGCGCCGCCGGAGGCTTAGGATTAGGGCTTTCCATTGTATCGGGGCTGACGAACGCAATGGACGGCTTCATGCAGATTGCAAGCACAAAGGATGTCGGGACGACGATACGGATATCCATTCCGCAGCAGGTCTTAGATCCTTCGCCGTGCATGGTGCTGGAGCATCCTGACGAGATCAATGCGTGCTGTTATATCCGTCCGGGGTTTTATGCGAATCTTCAGGTGTGGGATTATTACAATGAAATGATTACGACGATGGTGCAGGGCATACAGGTTCCGGTGCATCGGGCGACGAACATCACCGAATTAAAGCGGCTTGCGGCGCAGGAGAACTTGTCGCATATCTTAACCGGCTGGGACGAGTACGAAGCGGATGCTGCGTATTTTGACAAACTAAGCGGCGGCTGCACAGTGATCGTGATTGCAAACGAAGGCGTGGCGCCATCGGAGAACAGCGGCATCCGTCTGCTGCGCAAGCCCCTGTCTCCGTTCCCGATCATTGGGCTTCTCAATGCCGCGCCCGAAGAGCAGCAGGACGCGTATACCGGCAAGCGCATGTACTGCCCGGGGGCGCATGTCCTTGTTGTGGATGACGAAGTGATGAATATCGTCGTCGCACGCGGTATTTTCAAAGAATATCAGATATCGGTCGAGACCGCTTCAAGCGGCGCGGAGGCAATCGAAATCTGCAAGAACCGCGATTTTGACCTGATTTTCATGGACCATATGATGCCGGAGATGGACGGCGTGGAGACGGTGCGCCATATCCGCAAACTGCCCCTCGAAAAAGATCCGGTCATTGTCGCGCTGACGGCGAATGCGGTGAGCGGCGCGAGGGAGATGTTTTTGTCGGAAGGATTCGACGAATTTTTATCCAAGCCCATTGAAGCACCGGAACTGGAAAGGGTTTTGAAAAAACTGCTTCCGCCGGTTATGATCGTTTACGACGATATGCAGATGAATATTCGAACGGAAGACGAAGAGGAAAAGTCTGCGCCGGATGCGAAGGAAAAAGAGACGGATTCGGGGGAGCCGCTTGTGGACGGGCTTAAGCGCCTGTTGTCCTATCTTTCGTCGTATGAGGCGGTCCGCGCAGCGGAACTTTTGATTAACATTGATGCGGGACATGATCTCGACGCCTATACGGAAGAGGTTCTGTTATCCATTGCGGATGATGTAAAAGTCTTCGACATGCAGACCGCGACGACGAAGACGAAGGAACTTCTTGCCCGGATGGGAGGTGCGCGATGAAACGTAAGTTTAAGGAGTGGATCGCTGCCATCAATGATACGAACATCCCGGCGCAGGAGCGGCTTTTCCGTCTCATGGTGACGGTGGGGCTTGCGACGCTGTTCGCCGTTTCCGTGTTCGGCTTTTTCATACAGGAGGACTCGGCGACGCTGCGGCTTCTTGTCGGCGGATTGGTTTCGCTGGCGTTTGTTTCATTTCTGTCGTTTCACTTTAATAAAATCCATTTCGGCATGCGGGTGATCATCATGGTGATGGTTTTCGGCGTGGTTCCCATCGGCTTTTTTGCGGGCGGGATCTACGGCGGCGGCCCGATCTGGTTCGTATTCAACTTTATTCTTGTCAGCCTTCTGCTGTCAGGGAGGGAGCGCAATGCTTTTTTGGCTGCGACGGTGCTGACGGCGATAGCAACATACTATGTCGCGTACAGGTATCCGGAGCGGGTGGCGCCCCACAGCAAAGAAATGGCGTTCATGGATTCCTTTGTATCGGTCGTCCTTTTGTCCGCCTTAATCTGCGCGATGATCGCCTTCCAGCGGTACGCTTACCGGCAGAAGAGCGAACGCGCCGAGGCG
>CAJOQZ010000149.1 GCA_905236585.1 uncultured Lachnospiraceae bacterium | reverse complement strand
CGCAGATCGAGGTCACATTTGATATCGACGCCAACGGCATCGTCAATGTATCCGCAAAGGATATGGGAACCGGCAAGGAGCAGCACATCACGATCACGTCCGGCAGCAACATGACCGACGCGGAGATCGATCAGGCGGTCAAGGAAGCGGCGGAATACGAGGCACAGGATCGCAAACGCAAGGAAGCGATCGACGCGAGAAACGACGCGGACTCCTTCGCGTTCCAGACGCAGAAGGCGTTGGACGAGGTTGGCGACAAGATCGATGCGGCGGACAAGTCGCAGGTTGAGGCGGATCTTGCAAAATTAAAAGAACTTGTAGACAAGCATCAGCAGGCGGAAGAGATGACCGATTCCGACGTGGCGGAAATGAAAGCCGCGCAAGAGAAACTGCAGGAGAGCGCACAGAAAGTCTTTGCGAAGATGTATGAACAGGCACAGGCGGCGCAGGGCGGCGCAGGACCTGACATGTCGGGCATGGGCGGCATGGGACCGGATATGGGCGCAGGCAATAGTTCTTCCGGTGATGATGATGTCGTAGATGCGGACTTCAAGGAAGTATAATAATGGCAGATACAAAACGCGATTACTATGAAGTCTTAGGCGTCAGCAAAAACGCCACAGACGATGACTTAAAAAAAGCATACCGCAAACTTGCCAAGCAGTACCATCCGGACATGCACCCGGGTGACAAGGAGGCAGAAGCAAAGTTCAAAGAGGCCTCCGAAGCGTACGCGGTGCTTTCCGATGCTGACAAGCGGCGCCAGTACGACCAGTTCGGACATGCGGCGTTTGAAGGCGGCGCCGGGGGAGCGGGAGGATTTGATTTCTCCGGCATGGACTTTTCGGATATCTTCGGGGACATCTTCGGCGACTTTTTCGGCGGCGGCATGGGAAGGCGTTCGGCAAGCAACGGACCGATGCGCGGCGCGAACGTGCGGACTTCGGTACGGATTACGTTCGAAGAAGCGGCGTTCGGCTGTAATAAAGAACTCGAACTGGTACTAAAGGACGAATGCGACGCCTGCCACGGCAGCGGTGCGAAACCGGGAACGAGCAAAGTAACCTGCGCAAAGTGCGGCGGCAAAGGGCGGGTCGTTATGACCCAGCAGTCGTTGTTCGGCATGGTGCAGAACGTGACCGCCTGTCCGGACTGCGGCGGAACGGGGCAGATGATTAAGGAAAAATGCCCGGACTGCCAAGGCAGCGGATATATTGCACGCAAGAAGCATATCGTAGTAGATATTCCGGCGGGCATCGACAACGGACAGTCCGTCCGCATCCGGGAAAAAGGCGAGCCGGGAGCGAACGGCGGACCGAGGGGCGATCTTTTGGTCGAGGTACGGGTATCTCAGCACCCGATTTTCCAAAGGCAGGGATACGACCTGTATTCCAATGCTCCGATATCCTTTGCACAGGCGGCGCTCGGCGGAGAGGTCATCATTGACACCCTTGACGGCAAAGTATCTTACGAGGTTAAGCCGGGGACACAGACCGATACCCGCATCCGGCTCCGCGGCAAAGGCGTGCCGTCGCTTCGGAATAAGAATATGCGCGGCGACCATTACGTGAATCTCGTGGTACAGGTGCCGACGTCCTTAAGCGGCAAAGCAAAAGAGGCTTTACGCGCCTTTGACGCAGAAAGCGGCAACACTCTAAAGCCGGGAGGCACGCAGGTAAAAGAGGAGAAACGCAGGAAAGGATTCGGCGAGCGGGTGAGGGATGCTTTTGAAGACTTATAAGGGAATAGGCCTAAGTTGCCGTTTACTGGCGTGAAGCGCCGGACACCGGCGACCGGTGAAGAAATATCCCACAAAGGGCGTTGTCTCGCCCGTGTGGGATATTTTTCACAGGGAGCGGCGAATATAATAACGCTCACCGGAAATCATATCCTGCACGGATGAGGACAACATCCTTAGCAGGACATGATTCTTCGGCTCGTTGGGGTGAGGAACGTCCGCTGTTTACCAGACATCAGAAAGAACGAGGGACAAATAAATGCAAATATACGGTTTACAAAAAATGACCCTATTGGATTACCCCGGAAAGGTTGCCTGCACAGTATTTACCGGAGGATGCGATTATCGATGTCCGTTCTGCCACAATTTTGCATTAGCGGAAGGAAAAGCAAAGCCCGTCATGGATCATGACGGGCTGCTTTCGTTTCTTGCAAAACGAAAAGGGCTCCTTGACGGCGTGGTGTTCTCCGGCGGAGAGCCTACCCTGCAAAAAGACCTGCCGGAACTGATGCGCACGGTGCGGACAATGGGCTATAGCGTCAAACTCGATACGAACGGCGGACATCCCGATATATTGGAGAGGATTCTGACAGAGGGGCTGGCGGATTATGTGGCGATGGATATCAAGAACGCGCCGGAAAAGTACGGGGAGACGGCTGGAATTGAGGATGCGTCGCCCCTTATGGAACGGATAAAGGAGAGCATCGTTCTGATACAAAAAAAGGCGCCTGACTATGAATTTCGGACGACGGTGGTTCACGGATTCCATACGGAGGAAGACATGAAAAAAATCGGACGGATGATCGCCGGGGCGCGGCGGTATTTCATACAGCCGTTTGTTTTGAGGGAGGCGGTGCCGAGGCAGGATTTGAAGTCGCCGACGGACGAAGAACTGCAGACTTTTCTTGATGCAGTAAGGGAATATGTTCCGGCGGCGGAATTAAGGGGCGTATAGTCGTTGTTTAATCGCAGGGTCATATATCGTAATTGCTGCTTTTTAGGCACAAGATATAGTTTTTTGCAAAATACTACCACAATATATTGACATGATTGAATTAAAATGATATTCTAACCTAAGGCAATTTATTGGTTGGGGCGAGACTGCCGTTCACCAAAAATTTTTCTCTCACGGACGGAGCAACGTCCTTTGAGAAAAAAATCTTT
>CAJOQZ010000148.1 GCA_905236585.1 uncultured Lachnospiraceae bacterium | reverse complement strand
CGCGAGGCAGCCGTAAGTACTGCTGCCGCAAGCGCAAAATAACCCCACCCACGGTAATGCCACAACAGCGCCCCTGCCGACGCAAACGCCGCCGACGCATGTCCCGACGGAAAAGAATAATCCCATGGTACGGGCACCAACAGCGGTACGCTTGGGTCAATCCAGCACGGGCGGTCCCTGTGGAAGAGGTTTTTCAAAATGATATTGCAGAACAAAAGCGACAGCAGCAGCGCCGCCGCCATGGTAAGCCCCGGTTTCTTGTTTTTCATAAACAAAAGCATCGCCGCGGCAAGCACAATCCAGCCGACGCCGCCCTCGCCAAAGTAGTGAAAGAAAAGCGCGAGCGCGTCAAACACCGGATTATGGTACTCCTGCAGCGCATAGAGGATATCAAATTCCCACGACACGGCGCATTCTCCTCCCGTTTTAGACTGCTACAGCGTCACCTTGCAGAATTTCTTCTTGCCTTTTCTTAAAATAAAATCTTCCGCAAACGCGTCTTTTTCATATGCCGCTTTTTCGTCCGCTACCTTTTCACCGTTGACGCTGACGCCGCCCTGCTGGATGGCGCGTCTTGCTTCATTCCTGGATGTACATAAATTAGCCGCAACCAGCAGCTGCAGAATTCCGATCTGTCCGTCCGTAAAATCTTCATCCGACAAGGTTTCAGTCGGCATATTTTCGCTCGAACCGCCGGAGAACACCGCGATTGCCGCGGCTTTCGCTTTTTTCGCCTCATCCTCGCCGTGGACGAGCGTCGTCAGTTCATAGGCGAGGATATCCTTTGCCTCGTTTAACTTCGCGCCTTCCCATGCGCTCATCTCGTCGATCTGCTCCAACGGCAGAAACGTCAGCATTTTGATGCATTTCAAGACGTCCGCATCGCCGACATTCCGCCAATACTGGTAAAACTCGTACGGAGACGTTTTGTCCGCGTCGAGCCAGACGGCGCCGCCGACCGTTTTTCCCATTTTTTTGCCCTCGGAATTAAGGAGCAGCTGAATCGTCATAGCATATGCGTCTTTGCCAAGTTTGCGGCGGATCAGTTCCGTTCCGGCAAGCATGTTCGACCACTGGTCGTCCCCGCCGAACTGCATATTGCATCCGTAATCCTGATACAGCCGATAGAAGTCGTAGGACTGCATGATCATATAATTGAACTCGAAGAAGGTCAAACCCTTTTCCCAGCGGGTCTTATAGCACTCCGCCGCCAGCATCCGGTTGACCGAAAAATGGGCGCCGATATCGCGGAGCATTTCAATGTAATTCAAGTCCAAAAGCCAGTCCGCGTTGTTGACCATGATCGCCTTATTGGTGTCTTTGTCGGCTTCCGATTCCTCAAAGTCGATAAACCGCCCCATCTGTTTAATAAAGCAGTCAATATTGTGCTGGATCGTCTCTTTCGTCATCATCTGCCGCATATCCGAGCGCCCCGAGGGGTCGCCGATCATGCCGGTTCCGCCGCCTAACAGGGCGATCGGCTTGTTCCCCGCCTGCTGCAGCCGCTTCATCAGGCAAAGCGCCATAAAATGCCCGACATGCAGACTGTCCGCCGTCGGATCGAAACCGATATAGAACTTCGCTCTGCCCTCATTGACAAGATCCTTAATCTCCTTTTCATCCGTCACCTGCGCGATCAACCCCCGCGCCGTCAGTTCGTCGTAAATTTGCATTTGGTTTCTCCTTCTCTTTCGTTTATGCCTTACAATTCCCGCAATGCGTCTTTCATTTGTTTTACATATTCCGCTACCGCAGGCGCCGCGTCCTCGCCCTTTTCCTCTATAATGCGCACAATCGCCGATCCGACGATCGCGCCGTCCGACAAAGCCGCCATCTGCTTCGCCTGTTTGGGCGTTGAAATGCCGAATCCAACCGCGCAGGGGATGTCGTTCGCCGCTTTTACCAGCCGCACCATCGCACCGATGTCGGTGGTGATCTCGCTTCGTTCTCCCGTCACGCCGAGGGAAGAAACGCAATAGACGAACCCCCTCGCATCCCTTGCAATCCTGCCGATCCTCTCTTCCGACGTCGGCGCGATCAGGGAGATGAAGTCCATGCCGTATTTTTCCGCTACCGCGCTAAACTCGCCCTTCTCTTCATATGGTATATCGGGAAGGATTACTCCGTCAATACCTGCTTTTGCTGCTTCTTTGAAAAAAGCGTCCGTACCGCAGTTTTCCAAGCCTTCCTCTGACGGTTCCGCAGAATCCCTAGCCGCATGCGCCGTCCACGCCGCTATTACGGAACTGCCAT
>CAJOQZ010000147.1 GCA_905236585.1 uncultured Lachnospiraceae bacterium | reverse complement strand
TAAAAGGGGAAAAACAAGAAATGCGAGGTGACTAAGGATGAGTAAAGAAATGATTGCTATGCTGTTAGCAGGTGGTCAGGGCAGCCGCTTAGGCGTCTTAACGTCCGATGTCGCAAAGCCGGCGGTTGCATTCGGCGGAAAGTATCGAATCATTGATTTTCCGTTATCGAACTGTATCAATTCCGGTATCGACACGGTAGGCGTCCTGACGCAGTATCAGCCATTGGTCTTGAATGCCCACATCGGCATCGGTGTGCCGTGGGATTTGGACCGCAACTATGGGGGAGTTACCGTTCTTCCTCCGTATGAGCGGAGCGACAACAGTGAATGGTATTCCGGTACGGCGAATGCCATTTATCAGAACATGAAGTACATGGACTCCTATGATCCGGAATATGTGCTGATTCTGTCCGGCGACCACATTTATAAAATGGATTACGAGGCGATGCTCGACTTCCATAAGCAGAATCAGGCGGATATCACGATTGCGACTTTCCCGGTTCCGATCGAGGAGGCGAGCCGGTTCGGCGTCGTTATCGCGGACGAGAATAAAAAAATATCCGAGTTCGAAGAGAAGCCGGAGCATCCGCGCAGCAATTTAGCGTCCATGGGCATCTACATTTTCAGTTGGAAAGTGCTGCGTGACGCCTTGATTGCGCTGAAGGATCAGCCGAACCTCGACTTCGGCATGCATGTGATCCCGCATTGCCACGAGAACGGCAAGCGTTGCTTTGCATACGAGTTTAACGGATATTGGAAGGATGTCGGAACGCTCGGTTCCTATTGGGAAGCGAATATGGAACTGATCGATTTGATTCCGGAGTTCAACTTATACGAAGAGTTTTGGAAGATATACACCCAGCAGACAATGATTGAGCCGCAGTTTATCGCGGGGTCGGCGAATGTCAGCAAGTCCATTATCGGCGCCGGATGTGAGATTTCGGGAGAAGTTGCCAATTCGGTGTTGGGCGCGGGCATTACGGTTGAGGAAGGCGCCGTTGTGCGCGATTCCATCATCATGAGCGGCACACGCATCAAAAAAGGCGCCGTCATTGACAAGTCCATCATTGCGGAGAACTGCGTGATTGGCGAAAACACGAAACTCGGCGTCGGCGATTACGCGGAGAGCAAACTTTCGACAAAGGTTTACGCGTTTGACCTTGTGACGATCGGGGAGAACACGATTGTTCCCGACAATGTTACAATCGGCAAGAATACCGCGTTAAAAGGAACCACGAACCCAGCGGATTATCCCGGCGGCGCTTTGGAGAGCGGCGGCTATATCATTAAGGCAGGTGAAGGAGCATGAAAGCATTAGGAATTATCTTAGCGGGCGGCAACAGCACGCGTATGCGTAGCCTGTCCGATAAAAGAGCCATATCCGCAATGCCGGTAGCGTGCAGTTACCGCAGCATTGATTTTACACTTTCGAACATGACAAACTCGCATGTGCAGACGGTAGCGGTTTTATCGCAGTACAACGCGAGATCGTTGAATGAGCATTTGAATTCTTCCAAATGGTGGAATTTCGGTCGTAAGCAGGGCGGTCTGTTCCTCTTTACGCCGACCGTTACGGCGGACAACAGTTGGTGGTACCGCGGCACGGCAGACGCAATGTGGCAGAATATCGATTTCTTGAAAAAGCGCCACGAGCCGTATGTGATCATTGCCAGCGGCGACTGCATCTACAAGCAGGACTTTAACCCGGTGCTTGAATACCATATTAACCGTCAGGCGGAGATTACGGTCGTATGTGCGAAAATGCCGGAAGGCGACGACATTTCCCGTTTCGGAACGGTCCTGATGGACGGCGACGGACTGATTACGGACTTCGAAGAAAAGCCGATGATGGCGCATTCCAACATCGTTTCCACCGGCACATACATTATGCGCCGCCGTAAACTGATTGAGTTATTGGAGCAGTGCAACGCGGAAGGACGGTACAATTTCGTTACGGACATTTTGATCCGTTACAAAGGCATGAAGAAGATCTACGGATTTTTGACTGAGTCCTATTGGAGCAACATCGCGTCGGTAGAATCTTACTACCGGACGAATATGGATTTCCTGAAGCCGGAAGTACGTGATTTCTTCTTCCGCGGCGAGCAGAAGATTTATTCCAAGGCGCAGGATCTTCCGCCGGCGAAGTTCAATTCCGGATCGTCCGTGAAGAATTGTCTGGTCGGTTCGGGAACGATCATCAACTCGCAAGTGGAAAATTCGGTGCTGTTCAAAAAAGTATTCGTCGGCAACAACAGCGTAATCAAAAATTCGATTATTTTGAACGGCGCTTACATCGGAGACAATGTTCGCGTTGAGAACTGCATTGTTGAAAGCGATGAGACGCTGCTTTCGGATACGACCTATATCGGTGAGAACGAGATCAAGATTATTTCGGAAAGCAACAACCGGTACGGCGTATAAGATAAGGCTGTATCCAAGATAGCGCGGGCGGGCGAATCCCGCCGCGGTACATGAAAAGAAGGGGTATTCATATGACAATTACAGATGTAAGAATCCGCAGGATCGAAAAAGAGGGGAAACTTTGCGGAGTTGCCTCTATCACGTTCGATGACGCGTTTGTCGTGCATGACATTAAGATCATAGAAGGAGACAAGGGGCTGTTTATCGCTATGCCGTCGCGCAAGGCGACCGACGGCGAATATAAGGATATTGCGCATCCGATCCGTTCGGACGTGCGCGCCGAGATCTCTGATTTGATCCTGAACAAATTCAAAGAAGATAACGGTTCAGATGCCTGAACAGTTTATCGAAAGTTCATTTCTACCTCGCAATGTGCGTATCATACGCACGCCCCGCCCGAGCCTCCCTCGGGCGGGATTTTTATTCTCCGCATATAATCATATGCACTATAATTCCCCCAAATAGATAAAATATGATATGTTTTGGGGAATTATAATTCTATTATTGACAGATAACGCCCCAATATTTATAATAAATGAAAGAAAAATTTTCAAGATCGAGGTATTATATGATCGGAAGGAAAGATGAAATTCAGACTTTGATGGAATGTATCAACAGCGGAAGACCGGAATTTGTAGCCGTTTACGGCAGGAGAAGGGTCGGAAAAACGTATCTTATTAAGGAATTTTTTGATGATACGTTCTCGTTTTACGCAACCGGGGTACAGAATGTCAAAACAAAACAACAACTTCGCATATTTAAGGAGTCGCTGGTAAAATACGGAGACGAAATACAGACGATACCAAAGGATTGGTTCGAGGCTTTTTTGCGACTGGAAAATATCCTCAAATCCAAACAAGTTGCAAGAGAGTATAAAACCGGCAGAAGAGTGGTTTTTTTGGATGAACTTCCGTGGATGGACACGCCCCGGTCAGATTTTAAGAGCGCACTGGATTATTTCTGGAACAGTTGGGGATCCTCGCAGAAGGATCTTGTATTGATCGTCTGTGGATCGGCGACATCTTGGATTGTCAATAATATTGTAAAAGATATGGGCGGATTTTATAACCGGCTGACGCGGCAAATACGGCTTTTGCCGTTTAATTTAAGCGAATGTGAGCAACTTCTGATATCTAACGGGATGCAGTTTACAAGAAGGCAGGTTGCGGAATGCGCCATGATCTTTGGAGGAATCCCGTATTACTTGAATTATCTGAAACCGCAATATAGTCTGGCGCAAAATGTGGAGATGCTTTTTTTCCAAGAAAACGCGCCGCTAAAGAATGAATTTCACAATTTATTTCATGCGTTATTTCGTAATGCGGATAAGTATATTGCGATTGTTTTGGAACTGTCCGGGAAAAGATATGGGTATACAAGGGCAGAATTGATTGAAATGGGAAAAGTTCCGGAAGGAAAGACATTAAGCACATGTCTCGAAGATTTGGTACAATGCGGCTTTATTCGACGGTATCACGATTATACAAAAAATACGAACGGATGCCATTATCAGTTGATCGATGCGCTGTGTTTGTTTCATCTCAATTTCATAAGCGGCGGAAAAACCGGAACATGGTTTTCTTTTATCAATTCCCCAGCATATTATACATGGTGCGGTCTTGCCTTTGAAAAAGTGTGTCTGCTGCATACAAAGCAGATCAAACAGGCGCTTGGCATATCCGGCGTATATAGCAATGAGTCGTCGTGGAGCAGCAGGAAAACAGAGCCGAATGTGCAGATTGACCTGTTGATCGACCGTAAAGATGATGTAATCAATATTTGTGAAATCAAATATACAAATGAAGCGTATTCTATAGATGCTGCTTATGAGAGAGAACTGCTTCATAAGGTGGAAGCCTTTCGCACAGAGACAAAAACAAAAAAAGCACTTATGCTGACGATGATTTCCTTCGCCGGAATAAAAAAGAATGCCCATACCAACCAGATATTATGCGAGATTACCGCAGAGGATCTGTTTGGTTAAGGCGCTTGCAGGATTTTTCTATGGGAGCAAAAAAAGCATATACCCATTTGCAACCCGATATACCATAATTCAATCAAAATGCGGAAAATACAAATAAAACATTTCATATTGCGATATTCACTTTTTTTTGCGCCTGTGATTAAATATACTCACCGAGAAACGGCTTGCCGTTTCGTCGATGCGTATAAATTGGATTTCCAAGCAAAAAGGAGCATTCGTCAAAGAAAAGGGGGCTTATGAAATGCCGGAAATGATTGTTTACGATGAGAATAAAAAAACATTTTCACTGCACACCGCACGAACGACATATCAGTTTATGATAGACCGCTTCGGTGTGCTTCTTCATTTGTACTATGGGCCGAAGGCGCAGGGCAACATGGAGTTTTTGTTGACCTATGCGGACAGGGGAAATTCGGGGAACATCTATGACGCGGGGAATCTGCGGGAGTATTCGTACGACCAGCTGCCGCAGGAATATCCGGTAAGCGGCATGGGGGATTATCGGACGCCGGCGTTTGTTTTGAAAAACGCGGACGGTTCAATAGCGGCGGATCTTCGTTATCGCTCGCATGAAATCAAAAAAGGGAAGTACGGACTGTCCGGGCTTCCGGCTGTCTATGCGGATGAGGCGGAGGCGGCGAGCCTTTCCGTCGAATTATATGACGAGGCGGCAAAGATTTCGGTGACCCTTCTTTACGGCGTTTTATATGAGAACGATATCATTACGCGAAGCGTCATTGTTAAAAACGAAGGAGAAGATCGTCTTTATCTAAACAGAACGCTGTCCGCGAATCTGGATTTTGTCACGGGCAAGTATGATTTGGTAACGTTTTACGGAAGGCATGCCATGGAGAGGAAATTCCAGCGCGAGCATGCCGTACACGGGGCAAAAGTGATCGGCAGCAGGAGGGGACATTCTTCGCATCAATATAATCCGATGATGCTCCTCTGCGAGAGAACGACGACGGAGCGAAGCGGGATCTGCTACAGCATGCAGTTCGTTTACAGCGGCGGATTTACGGGAGTCTGCGAACGGGACGGCTATGATCAGACGCGCTGGCAGTTGGGATTGTCCGATGAGAAATTTTCGTATCCGCTTGACGCAGATGAGACATTCATCGCGCCGGAAGTTATCCTAAGCTGCTCGGGCGAAGGATTTTCTTTGCTGTCTCAAAACCTGCATGCCTGCATCAGAAAACATATTGTCCGCGGCGAGTACAGAGATGCAATCCGCCCGGTGCTGCTTAACAGTTGGGAGGCATATTATTTCTCGTTCACAGGCGAGGATCTGCTGTCCCTTGCCGATCAGGCAAAAGACTTAGGGATGGATATGCTCGTTATGGATGACGGCTGGTTCGGCGCCCGGGACGACGACAAACGCGGCTTGGGCGACTGGGTCGTAAATGAAAAAAAGTTAGGCGGAACCCTTGGCGGTTTCATTGAAAAGATCAACGCCAAAGGGCTTAAATTCGGCATATGGATCGAGCCGGAAATGGTGAACGAAGACAGCGGCCTGTACCGGGCGCATCCCGATTGGGCGCTTTGCATTCCGGGTCGGAAGCCAATCCGCGGACGCAGCCAGTTAGTATTGGATTTTTCGAGAAAAGAAGTACGGGATCATATTTTTTCCATGATCTGCGAAGTTCTTGACGCGGGAAATATCGAATACGTTAAATGGGATTATAACCGCAGCATTGCCGACGTCTATTCCCATGATACGGAAGATCAGGGAAGAGTCCTCTATGATTACATTCTTGGGCTGTACGAGTTCCTTGAGAAGATGCGGACGCGTTATCCGCATATTCTGATCGAAGGCTGTGCCGGGGGCGGCGGACGGTTCGATGCGGGAATGCTGTATTACACGCCGCAGATTTGGACTTCCGATAATACGGACGCGATCGACCGGCTGCGCATCCAGTACGGGACGTCGTTCGGTTATCCGCTTAGCGCCATGGGCGCCCACGTATCGGCGGTGCCGAATGAAATGAATGCCAGAATTACGCCGCTTCGGACAAGAAGCATTGTTGCCATGGCGGGCACATACGGCTATGAAATGGATCCGAAAAAATTATCCGAAGAGGAAAGAGACGAGATACGCCGGGAAGTTGCGACGTTTAAGAAATACGCGCCGCTGATCCATAACGGAACATACTATCGGCTGTCCGATCCTTTTTCCGACGACTATACGGCGTGGATGGTGGTGTCGGAAGACAAGACGGAAGCGCTTTTGTCAGCGGTTATCACAAATGCCCGCTGCAACCCCCTGCCCCATTACGTCAGGCTTGCCGGACTTAGGGAGCATGCCCTTTATCACAATGAGTCGGTGGGGGAGGATTACGCATCGGATGCATTGATGACGGTCGGAATCCCGCTTCCGAATATTATGAACCAGTATGCGGCATATCAATTTTACTTCAAAATTAAGGAATGATGTGCGAGGGACGCATTATGTCGGAAAATGAAAAACGGCTCGCAGGAGAAATCTACGACCCGGCAGACGAAGAAATCATGGCTCTCCAGAGCAGCGGGCTTGCGGCAATGGAGCGTTATAATGCGACATTGCATGACGACGGTGCGCTGCGGCAGGAATTGTTAAAAGAAATGCTTGGCTCGGTCGGGGAAGGATGCCACATAGAGCCGCCGTTTTACGCAAATTGGGGCGGCAGGAACGTTTTCTTCGGGAATCATGTTTACGCGAATTTTAATTTAACGGTTGTGGATGATGTGGCAATATTCGTCGGCGATTATGTGATGTTCGGTCCGAATGTCACGATTACGACGGCAAATCACCCGATAGACCATAAATTACGCCAGAAGGGCTGGCAGTACGCAAAGTCGATCACAATAGGAAATAACGCGTGGATCGGCGCCGGAGCGATTATTCTGCCCGGGGTGACGATCGGTGAAAACGCCGTAATCGGTGCCGGAAGCATCGTGACAAGGGATATTCCGGCAAATGTCGTCGCCGTCGGGAACCCTTGCCGGGTCATTCATGGAGCAGAATAACCTTGTTCTCATTACGCCAATGCCGCGGCGATATGCCAAAATGCCCCTTGAATGCACGGGAAAAATGTAACTGGTTCGGATAACCGACAAGGGGTGAAATATCGGAGATCGGCATTTCCGTATGCTGCAATAATTCCGTCGCTTTTACCATGCGGTAATTGAGCAGGAATTTTTGCGGCGTACTGCCGACGTCCTCCTTAAAAATCTTCCCGAAATAACTGCGGTTTAAGCCGCAGTTATTTGCTATTTCCTCGATGGAAATATCTTTTTGATAATTTTCTTCGATAAAAGCGATTGCTTCGGCGATATAGAAATTGCGCAGTTTGGATTTTACCGGAATCGGGCGGCTGGTAAGGGATCTTGTCAATAAATCAAGGAAAAGGTAGGTTCTCCCAATCAGTTCGAGCATGGACGCATCCTCGTGTTCCACGATATACAGCATTTGGGAACGGAGCGCCTCGCGAAGAGGAGGCTTTTTGCTGGAATAGACCGGCGAGTCAATAGAGAATCCGGCGATCTCTAAAGTTTCCTGCACGCGCAGACCGTCAAATTCCAGCCACATATACTGCCAAGGGGTTTTGCTGTCGGCAATGTAGGTAGTGATCTGTCCGGGCATCAGCAGGAAACCCTCGTCTTTTCCAATCTTATGTACCTGATCCGAGCCGCCTGCATCCGTAAAATAGAGGATGCCGCTGCCTCCCAAAACATAGTGGAACAGGAAATGATTCCGCGACGCGGGTCCGAAACTGTGACCGGGCAGACATTGTTCCATGCCCATCTGATAAATGCCCAGATCGATAAAATTATTGGCGGGAAATACATGAAAGCGGTTCTCCATGGTGCGCTCTCCTTTCGGTACGGTAACGTGGGTTCGGATGCAAATATGTCATTTTTCCATTTCAATTATACCAAAATGACGAAAAGAAAGCAAAAAGGTATATAGCCCCTAATATACGGCTATTCATAGTCGTTTTCGGGTATATTATGATAAGGTAAGTGAAGGGATGCTTGCATGGCAAGAGTATTTGCATGAGGGGACGGGCATAGATGACGGACAAACATAAGAAAGCAGATATTACCCGGCAAATAGAAGAACTGCTGCAGGCAGACGGAGCGCATTCCCCCGAACAATTAAGAGAGGCGGCAAGATTATTAGAACTTTTCGCAGCAAATATGGAGGAGGCGCATCTGAAAAAAGAAACCTCCGCCGCGGCATACGGCTTGTATGCAACGCAGTACATCAGGACGCATTTTAACGAATCGGTCAAAGTGCAGGAATTGGCGGCGCATATCGGAATTTCCCGTGGCTATCTGTCGGATCTTTGCAAACGGACGGTAGGGATGTCGCCGCAGGAATACCTGTTAAAATGCCGCATGGACTATGCGAAAAACAAACTGGCGCATACCGGGGAAATGATAAGGGATATTGCGTTAGGCTGCGGCTATGAAGATTCCCTCACGTTTTCCAAGACATTCCGGCGAAAAATAGGAATCAGCCCCAGCGAATACCGGAAAAAATATAAAGACGCGTAATGCCGACAAATTTGCAGACCAAATCACGCGGGCGTATTTAATCCAAAAACGGGGCAAATACGCGGATATAGAGAAAAGAATACAGCCATCCGATCAGTCCGAAGCCAAATAAAAGAAGCAATGACAAGGCGGCGGCAAAGGTGACGAAATCGGAAAGGCAAAAATAGAAAAACAACGCCGGAAACGCCGATAAGAGCAACGTTATGGGAAGATGCAGCACGGCAAAGCGGAAGGCGTTTTTTATCAGTAAGGTCAGGCTTCCGGCAAATGCAGCGATAACGGCGAACAGCCATATTGCCGTAAAGCATGCCACACATAGGAGTGCCGAGGCGACGAACGTCATGATCGGATTGGCAAACTGCTCGCTGGTGCGGAACGCATAGCGGTCAACCGATAAAAACAGGAACAAAAAGAGAAATAAAAGCCATGCGGCGGTACCCTGCTTTAAGTTGCTGCGGAATCCCTCCACATAAAGCCGGGAAATCGGCTCATCCGAAGAGCGGCGGCGTTTCAAAAAAGCATGGTTCATTGCGCAAAGGGAGGCGCCGACGGTCACAAGCGGGATCGATGTTACAACGAAAAGGAAGTTGACGATCACAATATCACCGACGTGTCCGAAGAAGACGCCAAATATTATTTTGACCTGTCAAACGAAAATGATTATACAAACACCTATTTTCAAAAACTGGTGGCAAATATCGAAAACGCGGCATGCGATGCAATGATCGGCTCGGAGGATAACATCCTTGGGATTGCCCGGGGCGGCAGAGTGCTGGATCTGCGGGATGAGCGCGTAAAAAACGTTTTCTTGCGTTGCAAGGATCGGTTATTATGGTACGAGACGGAAGAGAACGAGAAGGTGCCGGTTGCTGTTTCGCTGGCGGGGAGTAGAAAGGCGGAGGACTTAGGATATGCAAAAGCCCCGTATTTTGCGTTTGCATCAAATGCGGGCAATATGGAAATGGCGGAAAAACTGCTATGGTATCTTTTGGGAGAAACGGAAAATTAGAAAGGGGAAAGATGATGGAGAGAAGAGAACCGACATTAGAGTGGCTGGAGGATCCGAAAGTGTTTGCGGTCGGAAGGGAACCGGCGCACTCGGATCACGATTTTTTTGAAAGCGAAGAGGAACTTAAGAGAAATGAAAGCAGTCTGCGGCATTCGCTTAACGGAACGTGGAAGTTTTCCTATGCGGCAAATCCGTCGTTACGACAGAAGGACTTTTATAAAGATGATTATGATGATGCGGCGTTTGATTCCATTACAGTGCCGGGGCATATGGAATTGCAGGGGTACGGGCAGATTGCGTATGTCAATAAGATGTACCCGTGGGACGGAAAGGAACATCTGCGCCCGCCTGCTGTTTCGCAGACGGATAACCCGGTAGGAAGTTATGTAAAAACATTTGATCTGCCGGATAATTTTAAGGGAAAGCGGGTGTATCTGTCTTTCCAAGGGGCGGAGAAGGCAATCTACGTGTGGCTGAACGGCGTGTTCGTCGGATACGCCGAGGATGGATTTACGCCTTCGGAGTTTGCGGTGACGGACATTCTGCGTAAGAGCGATAACAGGCTCTGTGTCGAGGTATATAAGAACGCAAGCGCGGGCTGGATCGAAGATCAGGACATGTGGCGCTTGTCGGGGCTGTTCCGGGATGTCTATCTGTATGCCGTACCGGATGTTCATGTACGGGATGTGAAGGCGCTGGCGCAGTTGGAAGATGATTACCGAAACGGAAAGTTAAGCGTAAACGTCGAACTGTCGGCGGTGGAAGAAGCGCTGTTGGATAACTGCAAAATAGAGGCGGTACTTACGGATGCTGCCGGAGCGGTCGTCATGCAAAGTCAGGTGAAACCGCTGGACGAAAAAGGGAAATATTTCTGCGAGGAAGAGATTCTCGATATTCATGCGTGGAGCGGGGAAGATCCGTATTTATATCGCCTGACGATTTTGGTATCGGATGAGAAAGGCGTCATCCATGAGGCGGCGTCGACCGAAGTCGGCTTCCGCCGGTTTGAAATGAAGGACGGCGTCATGTGCCTGAATGGGAAAAGGATCATATTCCGCGGCGTCAACCGGCATGAGTTTTCCTGCGACAGAGGACGTGCGATTACGGCGGATGAAATGGAGCAGGATATCCGCATTTTGAAAGAAAACAATATCAATGCGGTAAGGACCTCCCATTATCCCGATCAGAGTCTGTGGTACCGGCTGTGCGACCGTCACGGCATCTATCTGATCGACGAGGCGAATCTGGAGGCGCACGGGTCGTGGGATAAATGCGGCGCAACCGAGGCGTCATGGAACGTGCCGGGGAATGACATGGTATGGAAGGACGCCGTATTGGATCGTGCGGCTTCCATGTATGAGAGAGACAAGAACCATGCGTCTGTGTTGATCTGGTCGTGCGGCAACGAAGCGTTTTGCGGCAGCGTGATCGTTGAGATGTCGAAATATTTCCATGCGGTTGATCCCACGCGGCTCGTGCATTACGAAGGCGTTTTTTGGACGAGGGGAACGCAGTGGCACAGGGACGAATTTGAAAACGTCAGCGACATGGAAAGCCGGATGTATGCAAAACCGGCAGAGATCGAAGCATATCTGTCGGATGTCCCGACAAAACCGTATATCAGCTGCGAATATATGCACGCAATGGGAAATTCCTGCGGAGGGCTTTCCCTTTATACGGACTTGGAAGACCGGTACGAAAAATATCAGGGCGGATTTATCTGGGATTATCTGGATCAGGCGATTCGGTATCGGAATGACCGGGGCGAAACGGTCTTCGGATACGGCGGGGATTTTGATGAGCGCGGCTGTGATTATGAGTTCTGCGGAGACGGCATCGTGTTTGCCGACCGTACCGTATCGCCGAAAATTCAGGAAGTAAAGCAGTTGTACGCGCCGGTTATCGTTTCGCCGGAAAAAGGAGGCATCTGCATTCGAAACAGAAATCTGTTTATCGACACATCGGCGTATGATTTTGTCTGCCGTGTGCTGGCGGATGGAACATGTATCGGGCAGGAAATGGTGTCCGCTTCCGTAGAACCGCTGTCTACGGAGGTTATCAAGGTGAAACTGTTTGAAAATGCATCGGAACAGTACGGCGGAGGGCAGGATGCTTTCAATTCGCCGGAGATCATTTTCGATGTGGAAGTGCGCCGGGATGCACACCCCGTTTCCCGGGGACAGTATATTGCCCGTAGCAAAGATCCCGAAAAGGCGTTTGCGGGCAGACGCATCCCTGCCGCAGAAAGCCGCCGGTATCGCGTCGTGGAAGACGATTATAATATCGGCGTTGCCGGAGAGAATTTTTCCGTATTGTTTGCCCGGGGCGTCGGGTTGGTGTCGCTAAAATACGACGGCGTTGAATATACGACCCGTGCGCCGCGTCCGACCTTTTGGCGGGCGGCGACGGACAACGACCGCGGTGCAGGGTACGGCTTTCTTCGCGGCATATGGCTGTCCGCCGGATTGTATGCGGCGATCACCGATACCAAAGTGATATATGAAAAAGCATCGGACAACGGCGCCGCGCCTGTGTCGGTAGAGTATACATATCAGCCGGCAAATATTCCGGACGGTAAAATACGTCTTGCCTATACGGTTTATGCGGACGGTAAAATCAAGGTTACACAGCATTGGAACGGCGTAGCGGATGTTGCCGCATTTCCAGCGTTCGGCTGGGAAATTAAGACAAAAGGTTTTCTTACCCGGTATTCATATTACGGCAACGGACCGCAGGAAAACTACTGCGACAGAAAAAAGGGCGCGTTTGCCGGAATATATGAAGGTGCTGTCGCCGACAACAGGACGCCGTATCTCGTTCCGCAGGAATGCGGCAACCGGACGGGAATCCGCTGGCTTGCCGTTACGGATGATGCAGGGAAGGGGCTTTTCATCCGCAGTATGGAAGCAAGCGACTTCGAAGGAAGCGTTTTGCATAACAGCCCGTATGAACTGGATTATGCCCAGCACAGGGAAGAACTGGCGGACAGCGGCTATACGTGGATTCGCGTTTTAGCGAAGCAGATGGGCGTCGGCGGCGACGATTCCTGGGGCGCCCCGGTTCACGACGAATATCTATTGGATGCTTCACAGGAGATGGAATATTCGTTTGTGATAGAAAAAATACATGAAAATCAACATTTGTGTTGAGAACAAACAATCCCCGTGTGAGGGTTAGGGTCCGTCACGAAATAACTTAAACATTTGACTTGTCTTTGCGCTCATCTGCTGTGTTGTCCTCATTCGACGATGCAACCGCATCGCCTCACTCAGACGCCTTGCAGATGAACGCAAATTCTACGTCAAATTATATTCAACTTATTTCGTGACGGATCCTATGGCATTCTTGTCGTCGAACACGGGGATTTGTTTGTTCCAAAGGAAAGATTGAATGAAAAATGATTTCCATGACACATGAGGGTACCCATTTGACAAAGGATGTATAATAGAAAATAAGAGGAGGGAGTACCCATGTATACCATAGATTTTAACAAGCCCGTCCACATCCATTTTATCGGGATTGGCGGCATCAGCATGAGCGGACTCGCAAAGGTGTTGAAAGGGCGCGGCTTTACCGTTACCGGCTCGGACAACACGCCGTCGGAGCAGACGGCGCTGCTCGAAGACGAGGGAGTTGTCATCTCCTATCCGCAAAAAGCGGAAAATGTAACGGACGATATCGACGTGGTCGTCTATACGGCGGCGATCCATCCGGACAATCCCGAGTATGCGGCGTGTGAAAAGAAAAACCTTCCCATGCTCACCCGTGCCGAACTCTTAGGGCAGATGATGGCGCACTACGAGCGGTCCATCGCGGTTGCCGGAACGCACGGCAAGACGACGACGACCTCCATGATCGGGCAGATTTTATTGGAGGGAAAAGACGAGCCGACGATTTCGGTCGGCGGGATATTCTCCGCCATCCATTCGAATATCCATGTCGGAACGTCGGATCTGTTTCTGACCGAGGCGTGCGAATATACGAACAGTTACCACGAGTTCTACCCGAAGTACAACGTAATCCTAAACGTCGAAGCCGACCATATGGACTTTTTCAAAGACCTTGCCGACGTCCGTGCAAGTTTCAAGCGCTTCGCCGAGAACACGAAGGACGACGGCGTGCTGGTAATAGGCGCCGCCATTCCGAACGTGGAAGAGATTGTAAAAGACGTTAAGGCGAAGGTCGTTACATTCGGATTACACGAGGTGTCAAGCGAACCGGCGGACGGCGGGCAAGCCGCGGATTTCGGTTCGAAGCCAACTGCCCCGGACTACACTGCGGCGGATATTTCCTACGACGAGCGCG
>CAJOQZ010000146.1 GCA_905236585.1 uncultured Lachnospiraceae bacterium | reverse complement strand
TTTCTGTCGGCGAAACTATTGAAGTTATGACGCCGAAAGGCGATAATAAGAAAGCGAGCGTTTTGCGCATGACGGATGACGCCGGTGCGCCGGTGCAATCGGCGCCGCACCCGAAACAGGTCATATGGGTGGGGCTGTCGGAGGCGGCGGAGGAGTTTGACGTGCTGCGCCGAGAAGAAACGAGCGTATAGTTTTTTTTAGAAAGAAGGGGAAGACTATGGGAAGATATGTGGCTTACGTCGGGACGTATACGCATGAGAATGTGGTTGGGATTCATGTTTACGATTTGGAGCCGGAAAGCGGCAGACTTACAGAGAGAAGCGTGGCGGAGATCAACAATCCGTCCTATCTTTGCATCTCCAGGGATGGGAAGTTTTTATATTCAATCGCGGACGAAGGAGTAGCGGCGTTTTCCATTGATGGAAACGGAGATCTCACCAAAATCAATCAGGAAGGCATCGGCGGGATGCGCGGCTGTTTTGTCGAGGTGGATAGCAAAAGACGGTATCTGTTTGTCGGCGGATTCCACGATGGTCGCGTGACAATGATGCGTTTGAATGAGGACGGCAGCATTCAGGGAATCGCGGACGGAATCTTTCACCGTGGCGTTGCGTTTACGCAGTCCGAGCGGCGGATCGATCACCCCATGGTCAGCTGCGTGAAATTGACGCCGGACGAGCGGTATCTGTGCGCGGTCGATCATGGTTTGAATCAGGTAAAAGTCTATGAGATCGACTACGAGGCGGGGAAGATGCGCTTAAAAAGCATTGTCCGCTGCATGTTAAGCGCCGGTCCGCGTTCCATACGTTTCTCAAAGGACGGCAGGTTCTGCTATATCGTGGACGAAGTTTCCAATTATGTTGAAGTATACAGTTACGATTATGACGCGGATGACGACGAGCCGGTGTTCAACCGTCAGCAGCGGATATCCACCCTCGATCGGGATTACAATATGGTTTGTGAGTCGTCGTGCATCGGCATTTCGTTTGATGATAAATACGTATATGTGTCGATCGACGGGTATAACGGATTTTCGGTATTCAAGCGCGACACGGATACGGGCATGCTTTCTTTCGAACAGATCGTAAAAAGTTCGGGCGATTTCCCGAAGTCCCTGGCGTCGCTGCCGGGCGATAAATTTGTCGCAGTCTTAAATCACGATACAAATGAGATCCGCACATTTGAAATGAACCATGACGAAAATCGTCCGCACGCGTTAATGAAGTGTGCGCCGGTGAAAGTCGTCACGCCGAACTGCATCCGGATTTTGGAATTGGCGTAATGGGTTCTGTATTTGGGAAGCACTTTACCGTCACGACTTTCGGCGAGTCGCATGGAAAAGCGCTTGGCGTGGTGGTCGACGGATGCCCTGCCGGTCTGGAGCTTAACGAAGCCGACATCCAGCCGTACTTGGACAGACGAAAGCCGGGGCAGTCGAAGTATACGACGAAGCGTGCCGAGGGTGATAAGGTAGAAATTTTGTCGGGTACCTTCGAGGGCGTGACGACAGGAACGCCGATTGGCATGGTGCTTAGCAACGGCGATCAACATTCGAAGGATTATGACGCATTAAAAGACGTCTTCCGCCCAGGACACGCGGATTACGGCTTTTTTGCAAAATACGGCGTGCGCGACCATCGCGGCGGCGGACGCTCAAGCGGCAGGGAAACGGCGGCGAGAGTATGCGCGGGGGCAGTGGCGGCAAAACTGCTGCAGCGTTTCGGCGTAAAGGTTTTCGCCTACACGAAGTCGATCGGCGGTATCGCAATCGACTCTTTTGACATAGCAGATGCGGCGAAGAATCCGCTCTATATGCCGGACCGGCAGGCGGCAGAAAAAGCGGGCGCCTTAATCGAGCAGATGATGCGTGAGCGCGATTCGGTCGGAGGCGTCGTGGAATGCAGGATAACGGGCGTTCCGGCAGGACTTGGAAGCCCGGTTTTTGATAAACTGGACGCGAATCTTGCGAAAGCCGTCATGTCGATCGGGGCGGTCAAAGGCTTTGCGCTGGGCGACGGATTTGCGGCGGCAAAAGCGACGGGATCGGAGAATAACGACGCGTTTTGCATGGCGGGGGATCGGATCGCAAAGGCATCCAACCACGCCGGAGGCATCCTCGGCGGCATCAGCGACGGGGATGAGATCGTCTTTACAGCGGCGTTCAAGCCGACGCCGTCCATTGCAAGGGAGCAAAGAACCGTAACGACGGGCGGCGAAGAGGTGACGATATCCATTGCCGGGCGGCATGATCCGGTGGTCGTGCCCCGGGCGGTGGTCGTGGTGGAAAGCATGGCGGCGATCGTTTTGGTGGATGCTTTCTTAGAAAATGCAACTGCTAAAGTGGAGTATTTAGAAAAAATTTATGGCATCCTATAAAATACGAACGACAGACGGACGCGCCAAACGCGCCGCCTTTTCCACCGTCCACGGCACCGTGGAGACGCCTTTGTTTATGAACGTCGCCACCGTCGCGGCGATCAAAGGCGCGGTATCGACCGAAGACCTTTACGGAATCGATACGCAGGTCGCGCTCTGCAATACTTACCATCTGCACGTCCGCCCGGGTGACGGACTCGTGTACGAACTCGGCGGACTGCACCGGTTCATGAACTGGGAGCGTCCGATCCTTACCGATTCCGGCGGATTTCAGGTGTTTTCCCTCGCTTCCCTGCGCCAGATCAAAGAAGAAGGCGTAACGTTCCGCTCGCATATTGACGGGCGGAAAATATTTATGGGCCCCGAGGAGAGCATGCAGATCCAGTCGCACTTAGGCTCGACCATCGCGATGGCATTTGACGAGTGTCCGCCGGCGCTTGCCGAAAGGGATTATGTTAAGCCGTCGGTAGAGCGCACGACGCGGTGGCTGGTTCGCTGCAAGAAGGAAATGGAGCGCTTGAATGCGCGGGAAGATACGATCAACCGCGAACAGCTGCTGTTTGGGATCAATCAGGGGGCGGTATACAAGGATATCCGCATAGAACACGCCAAGGCGATCAGCGAACTGGATCTGCCCGGCTATTCGATCGGTGGTTTGGCGGTCGGGGAGACGCATGAGCAGATGTATGAAATGCTCGACGAAACCGTGCCCTATCTGCCGCAGGATAAGCCGACGTATCTGATGGGGGTCGGCACGCCCGCGAATATCATCGAAGCGGTGGACCGCGGCGTGGACTTTTTTGACTGCGTGTATCCGAGCCGCAACGGACGCCACGGACACGCATATACGCATTACGGGAAGTTGAATTTGTTCAATCAAAAGTTTGAAAAAGATATGACGCCGATTGAGGAAGGCTGCGGCTGTCCGGCGTGCAGAAAATACACACGCGCCTATATCCGCCATTTATTAAAAGCAAAAGAAATGCTCGGGATGCGCCTTTGCGTATTGCACAACCTGTATTTTTACAACCACCTGATGGAGGAAATCCGCGGCGCGATCGAGGAACACCGGTACGCGGCGTTTAAGAAAGAAATGCTCGCTCAACTGAAAGAAGCCGAATCTTAACCGTCCGGCTCTTCGATGACGAGCCGCTTGACGCCGCATTCCCTGCCGTGCAGGAGGCGAGCGTTTTTTTCTCCGCAGTTCGGACAACGGTAATGGTTTGCCTTGCCGGGATGATAACGGTTCGCGCAAGCGGCGCATTCCGCTTCGACCGGAATTGAAACCACCTCGAGCACAGCGTCTTTTAACGGCGTATCTTTTGCGGCAAGCGGAAAATACTTGTGCAGGTATTCCGGCAGGACGCCGGTCATTTCGCCGACTTCGACGACGAGCCGCCGCACAGACGCGTGCGGGTGTTTTTCCAATTCTTTCAGGGCGATATCCATAAAGCCGATCACATAACTCATTTCATGCATATCCCAAGTGTAACAGATAACGAAAAAAAATCCACAAAAAAACCGAAAAAAACAACTTCCTTTTTATTCATGTTGTGGTAGAATAGTTTTTGGGTTTTTATGTTTTTTCAAACTATTTTGGCACAACATGCACATGGAGGGGTTATGAAGAAGAAGGACAAAAAATCTCGGGCGAAAACCCCCGGGACAACGAGACGGGGGCGCACCCGGAAGATCAAGGACAAACTCCTGCAGCTGATCATGCCGGCGGTACTTATTACCATCATCGTTCTTGTGGTAATCTCGTCGCTTCTGACGCGTTCCGGTATGCAGGAAATGGCGGAGGCGACGCTGGAAAGTTCGGTTGCGAACCAGGCGGACAATATCGAAGCGTGGCTTTCGGAGAATCTGGAGAATTTTTCCGCGATCAAATTAGCGATCGAAGGCGTAAAGCCGGATGATGCCGGTCTGGTGCAGCTGCTTTCGGCATTCGTGGGAACCAATTCCAATTCGTCGAACGGCGTTTACGCGGCAAGCCAGTCGGGCAGGGTCTACGTCGGCGAGGGCGCGGATCTGTCTATTTCCGATCCGACGGGGCAGCAGTGGTTCAAGGAAGGTCTGACCCGCGTGACAATGGCTTACGGCGAGCCGTATCAGAACGCGGACGGCACATATGTTATCTCCGCGTCGGGCATCATCAACGACGGCAGCGAGGATTTGAAAGTTGCGGCGGCGGACGTGACGCTGGATAAGATTTCCATTATCGTCAACTCCGGCGTAAAAATGAAAAACGCAAGTTCTTTCCTCGTTAATAAAAACAACAACATGATCTTGGCGCACCGCGAGTCTTCCCTTGTTTCGACGACGTTGTCTTCTTCGTCAAGTGATCCGGTCTTGGCGGGCGCATACGAGAAGATTACCGGGGGCGATTACGCAACGACGCAGATGGGCGGCTATACGGTCGCTTTTGAGGAAGTCGACGGAACGAACTGGGTTCTCGTTTCCTATATCGCTAACAGCATCATCTTGCAGGACGTGACAAAACTGATCTTAATCCTTTTGCTCGTCGGTCTTGTGGCGGTCATCATCAGCGTTTTGATCCGGTTGATCGTCGGCAGGGTTATCCGTCCGCTTGCCTCGATTACGGAAAATATCGCGGCAATGTCTTCGGGCGACTTTACGATCAAAGTGCATAACACTTCGAATGACGAGATCGGCGTGATGGGAGATCAGGTGGACGAGTTTGTCGGCTCCATGCGCAACATGCTTTCTTCCATCAGCGACGAGTCCGTCAAGTTAAAGCGTCAATCCGACAACAGCGACGCGGTCAGCCGCAGCATGTTCGACGCTTCGCAGACGCAGGAAGAGGCGATGGCGAATTTGAATCACACGGTTGACGAATTGGCGCTCGCGGTCAATGAGATCGCGCAGAACGCGACGACGCTTGCGATGGTCGTATCCGATACCAAGGAGAACTCCGACAAGGCGTCCGAGAGCATGAAGGAAACGGTTGACATTTCTCAAAAGGGACGCGCCGACATGGAGCATTTGTCCGAGGCGATGGACAAGATTCAAGAAGCGAATACGGAACTTGTGGATTCCATCGGCAAAGTCGGCAAGGCGTCCGAAGAGATTACGGAGATTGTCGGCATGATCTCGGACATCGCCGAAGAGACGAACCTTCTGTCTCTGAATGCTTCCATCGAGGCGGCGAGAGCCGGAGACGCAGGGCGCGGGTTTGCGGTCGTAGCGACGGAGATCGGCGGTCTGGCGAAGAACTCCGCCGAAAGCGCACAGAATATTTCGAACCTGATCGATCAGGTGCGTGCGTTGATTGCCGATGTTGTGGCACAGGCGGACGCAAGTGCACAGAGCATACAGGAGAACAGCGAATTGATCGCGGAAGCGGTGAAGACCTTCGATACGATCTTCTCCAATATTCAGACCACAAGCGACGTGATCGACGAAATGATCAAAGGCATTTCGAAGGTGGACGAAGTATCTTCGAATGTTGCGGCGATCTCCGAGGAGCAGGCGGCAAGCGCGGACGAGATCTTAGAGACGTCGAAGAACATGGTCGAACAGGCACAGGCGATCACGGCAAGCAGTCAGGACGTCGCGGACAACTCGCACGAACTTGCAAGCACGTCCGATACCTTAACGGGCTATGTACAGCGGTTTAAGATTACAAAAGAGGAGGGGAGCGACTTATGAGACGGCATTTTTGGAGAAAAGCAACTGCCCTTCTTTTATCGGCGGTTATGACCGCCGGCGTGTTCGCCGGATGCGGCGGCAGCGGCGGAGCGTCGGGGAAGGGACTTAAAATCATGTATTCGACGACAACGCTCGATGATTTTCGCAATCTTCTTCTTGAGGGAGTAAAAAGCGCGGCGTCTTCGGAGGGCGTGACGCTTGACGTTATGGAAGAATGTTCGACGCCGGATGCGCAGGTCGCCCAGATCAAACAGGCGGCAAGCGGCGGCTATGACGCGGTCATCTGCCTGGCAAATGATCCGACGACGGCGCTGCAGCTCGAAGCGGTGGCAGGGGATCTGCCGATCGTATTTGTCAACAGCCTCCCTGCTTCGGAGCATCTGGAGGCGGACAAATATATGTATGTCGGCAGCCAGGAGCGTGACGCCGGGACATATCAGGCGGAATATGTCTACAAAAAACTCGGCAATCCGAAGGAATTGAACGCCCTCATTTTCGAGGGTCAGCCGGGACACTCGGGAACCATCGGACGGACCGAAGCGGTCAAGGACTTTTTCAAAGACAACGGCGTGAATGCGAACTTCGTTTTCTGCGACTACGCGAACTGGTCGGATACCGAAGCAGCGGAGCGGTTTGAGATCTTTTTGAAAACGAACCAGAGTTTTGACGCGGTATTCTGCAACAATGATACCATGGCGACCGGCATTGTAAAGGCAATGGAATCGCACGGCTTTTCGACGGCGGATATTCCGGTCTGCGGCGTTGACGCGACGGCGGCGGGATGCCAGTCCATCGTGGACGGCGGGATGCAGTTTACGGTGTACCAGTCGGCAAAAGGACAGGGCGAGATGAGCATTAAGACGGCGATCGCGCTTGCGACGAAGGGCACGGCGAAGGACGTCGAGGGTTTGTCCGACGACGGGACGATCGTCTGGGTGCCGTTTGAGCCGGTGGATGCTTCAAACGTAAAAGATTACATGTAAATAAGTTAGTAGGGAGGATCAGATATGGACACACAGACAACCAACCTCATTACGCGGATTGCGAGTGCGCTTGCCTGCCTTGCGTCCCTGATCGGCATATTTTTGTGCGGCGGCGCCGACCACGCGCTTCTGCTTCGGATTTTGCTGATTGTGGCGATCATCTGTGCCGCGGCGGTTTTTGCGGCATCCTTTTTCGGTGTGGAAGAGGAGAGTTTTTTCGACGAAACGGTGGTGAACGGCAGGAAGGTTTCCGTTGAGAAATTCCGTACCGTTGTCAATTACGTGCATGAGAATGTCGCCGTGATCGACCGTTTTGCGGATGAGTTCGGAGAGAACATCCGCATGATCGATACCGAGATCGCGAGCATCGGAACGGCGGTCAACGAGATCGCGGAGAACGCGACGCAGCAAGCGGGGGAGACGGCGGATCTGTCGAACCAGATGGGAGACGTACAGGATGTGATCGCGCAGACGACCGAACAGGTAGACGCGCTTTCGGCTTCCACGAACGAGATGGAGAAGCAGAACCACCGCTTAAAGGGAATCCTTGACGATCTGTTTTCCATCTCCCGGAGCATGGAGAGTTCGATCAATAAGGTGCATGAGCAGACGAACGCGACGAATGACTCCGTGGATGAGATTCGCAAAGTCGTGGACATCATCAGCGGCATTTCTTCGCAGACGAACCTGCTTTCGCTGAATGCTTCCATTGAGGCGGCGCGTGCCGGGGAAGCGGGCAAAGGCTTCGCGGTCGTTGCGGATGAGGTTCGTGCGCTGGCGGAGCAGTCGAGCGAGAGCGCGGCGCAGATCGGCGGAATCATTGAACAGCTTATCGAGAAGTCCCAGACGTCCGTTGAGGCAATGGGCGGCGTCATGAAGGAGATCGAACGGCAGAACGGCAGATTGAATGACACGCAGGAAGCATTCGGGACATTGACAAAAGAAATTGACAATGTATCGAATGTTGTTACCAATATATCCGGTGAAGTGGATGCGCTCAATACGACTAAGAGTGCGCTGCAGTCCACGATTGACTCGCTGTCGGGCATTGCCGAGGCGAATGCGGCAAGCACCGAAGAGACGTCGGCTTCTCTTGCATCGCTCCAGGGGCCGCTCGAGGAATGCTGCAAAGCGCCGCAGGTTGTCAAGGACATTGCCGACGAGTTGGAGCGGGATGCCGGAGCGAAGTTTTAAGGAGGTCAGTTATGTCGGTCATACCTTTTCTGATTGTTTTCCCGTTCCTTGTGGGGGCGGTGCTGTTCTGCATCCGCAAGAACAGGGTGCGCAGAGCGTTCGCTTACTGTTGTTCGGTAATAATTATCGGCGCAGTGTTCGTGTTGTTGGCGCAATGGCTTGCGGCGGGTGCGCAGGTGATGACGTTCTACTATGATACGCACCTTGCGGACCGGGTGATCCTGTGCGGGGAAGTGCTTTTGATGCTGCTTGTCATTGTGCAGACAATCCGTTACCGCAAATATTGGATCATGCTTTTGTCGATCATTCCGACGGGGATGATGGTGTATCTTGAACTGAAAGGGCCGGCGGTTTCGGAAGTCGGCAAGATCTATGTCGATCATCTTTCGGTTTTGATGGCGCTTATCATCGGCATCATCGGCGGTCTGATCGTGATATACGGCGCGGGCTATATGCACGGGTATCATCAGCACCACAAAGAGGTACGCGACCGGCGGTACTACTTCTTTATGATCATCTTCTGCTTTTTGGGGGCGATGTTCGGATTCGTCTTCTCGGAAAGCCTGATGTGGATCGACTTTTTCTGGGAAGTTACGTCGATCTGTTCCTTCCTGCTGATCGGTTATACGCAGGACGAAGTCGCTATCAACAACTCGTTCCGCGCATTATGGATGAATTTATTCGGCGGGGTATTCCTTGCCGTCGGCATTTGGTACTTTGTATATACGCAAGGGTCTGTTTCCCTGCATGAACTTGTTGATAACGGTGCGGCGGGTGATGTGCTGGCGATGATCCCGGTTGCATTTATCGCCTTCGCGGCGCTTACCAAAGCGGCGCAGCTGCCGTTCTCGACATGGCTGATCGGCGCAATGGTGGCGCCGACGCCGTCGTCTGCTTTGCTTCATTCTGCAACGATGGTAAAAGCGGGCATTTATGTATTGTTCCGCCTTGCTCCGGCAATGGCGGGGAATCTGATCGGTTTTATGATCGCGTTCGTCGGAGGATTTACTTTCCTTCTGACGTCCTTTATGGCGATCGCCCAGTCGGACGGGAAAAAGGTTTTGGCGTTTTCTACGATTTCAAACCTCGGACTCATGGTTGCCTGCGCCGGAATGGGAAAGCCGGAGACGGTTTGGGCCGGCGTCTTCTTAATGATCTTCCATGCGATTTCCAAATCGCTTTTGTTCCAGGATGTGGGCGCGACAGAGAACTCGCTGCATTCGCGCGACATCGAGGATATGCACGGCTTGATCAATATTCTGCCGAGGCTGGCAGTCTTTATGCTGATCGGCATCGCGGGGATGTTTTTGGCGCCGTTCGGCATGTTGATCGCAAAATGGTCGGCGTTTAAGGCGAGTATCGATACGGGCAATATCTTGATGGTATTCTTTATCGCTTTCGGCTCGGCAACGACGTCGTTCTACTGGACCAAATGGATGGGCAAACTGATTTCCTTTTCCCATGTCGGAGAGCGCAAATTCAAAGACATTACGAAGAAAAACGAGATCATTTCCTTAACGATCCACGCCATTTTGATGGTGCTTTTGTGTATGTTGTTCCCATTGATTTCGACGGTCTATGTTGATCCGCTTTTACATGAGATGTTCGGGCTTTCGACGCAGGTGCTTCCGCAGAGCCTTTTGTATATGCTGGTGTTCGTCATCCTCTTTGTATTCATTGTACCCTTGCTGGCATACGGATATATCCGTCAGTACCGGCGGAATGTCAAATTGTCCTATATGAACGGAATCAACGTCGGCGACAACAAATACTTTGTCGATTCGTTCGGCGACAACAAGCGGCTGTGGCTGTCGAATTATTATTTCCATAACATGATCGGCGCACGCAGGCTGATGGAGCCGGGGCAGCTGTTTATGACTTCATTCCTGATTGTGATGATGATAATGATCATTGGAGGTGTTGTCGCATGAATTACATAGGCTTGGTGATCGGATATATATTTTTAGCACCTTTTATCGGCGGTCTTTTGGACGGGTTTGACCGCAAGATTTCGGCACGGATGCAGCGAAGGGTCGGACCTCCGCTGCTGCAGCCGTTTTATGACGTGATCAAACTTTTCAAAAAGCAGGTAATTACCGTAAGCAGCGCACAGACGTTCTGTCTGCTGTCGTACCTGTTTTTGATGATCTTAACCGGTACGATGTTCTATGCGGGCTGGGATATTTTGATGTGCTTTTTCGTGATGTCTACGGCGGCGACGTTTTTGTATTTTGCCGCGGTGGTTACGTCCTCCGCTTATGCGACAGTAGGCGGCAACCGCGAACTGGTGCAGATGATGGCGTATGAACCGGCGGTGCTGTTGACCTGTGTCGGGTTTTATCTTGCGGAAGGCACATTTTCGGTGGGAGAGATCGCGCAGAGCGAGTTTTCGAACATCATGTATCTGCCGGGATTTTTCGTTGCATTTGTCTTTATCTTGACGATTAAAATGCGCAAGTCTCCGTTTGATACCTCGACGTCCCACCATATGCATCAGGAACTGGTCAAGGGCCTGACGACCGAAATGGGCGCACAGAACCTTGCAATCTTCCAAGTGGCGGAATGGTATGAGAACGTCTTTTTAATGGGCGTTGTGGGGCTTTTTATCATCAACTCCGACCCGATGTCGATCATTGCGGCGGTTTTGGTGATCGTAGCGGTCTACTTCCTGGAGATTTTGATCGATAATTCCTCCGCACGCATGAAGATGGACGACATGCTGCGGTTGACGTGGCTGGTAACATTGTTTACCGCGGGTGTGAATGTGTTGGTACTGATGCTGGTTCGCATCTTTTAGAAAGGATTATTTCAAATGGCGAATGTAAAACGGTCTCCGTGGCTTCTGCATTATGACGGGTCGAGCTGCAACGGATGCGATATCGAGGTTCTTGCGGCGCTGACGCCGGTGTATGATGCGGAGCGGTTCGGTGTAATGAATACAGGCGATCCGATGCAGGCGGATATTTTCTTAATTACCGGCGGCGTGAATACGCAGAATGCCGAAGTGGTGAAGCAGTTGTACGACCAGATGCCGCGCCCGAAAGTTGTGGTGGCGGTCGGCGTATGCGCATGTACCGGCGGGGTGTTCAAGGACTGCTATAATATTTTGGGCGGCGCGGATACCGTGATTCCGGTCGACATCTATGTCCCGGGCTGCGCGGCGCGTCCACAGGCGATCATTGACGGCGTGGTACAGGCGGTCGAACTGTTCCAGAAGCGTTCCGATGAACATGACGAATTAGTTCGAAAAGGAGGGGCTTAACGATGGCGCAGGTAATTCACCCGGAAGAAATCATAGAAACAATCGAAGTCGACAAACTGCTGACGAAGGTTATGGAGTTGAAAAAGAACCATTACCGCATCTCACAGGCGTGTGCGGCTTATGTTGATGAAAAGTTCGAACTCTCCTACTCCTTTGCGGATGATGAGACTTATCAGTATCATACGCTGCGGGTCGTGATCGATACCTATGCGGAAGTGCCGTCCATTACGGAGATCGTTCCGGCGGCGGTGTTTTACGAAAATGAAATGAAGGAGATCTTCGGCGTTAAGATTCAGATGATATCCTTGGATTACAACAACAAACTGTATCGGATCAATACCACGACGCCGTTAGGACCGAAAGCGTCTGCGGACAAGGAAGAGGAGGAAGCGTAATGGGTAAAAGAAGTGTCATTCCTTTCGGACCGCAGCATCCGGTGCTGCCCGAGCCGATTCATAGTGATCGGGTGATCGAGGATGAGACGGTAGTGGAAGCCGTTCCGTCTGTGGGCTTTATTCACCGCGGATTGGAAGGGCTTGTGGAAAAACGCGATTTCAACCAAATGACCTATGTGGCGGAGCGTACCTGCGGGATTTGTTCATTCCAGCACGGCATGGGCTACTGTGAAGCGGTGGAGCATGTGTTCGGCGTAGAGATTCCGCGAAGGGCGAAGTTTTTGCGGACGATCTGGGCGGAACTGGGGCGGATGCATTCCCATTTATTATGGCTGGGTCTTTTAGCGGACGGCTTCGGCTATGAGAATCTTTTTTACCAGTGCTGGCGCGTCCGGGAAAAGGTGCTTGATCTGCAGGAGATGACGTCGGGCGGACGGCTGATCTTTTCCGTCAATACCATCGGCGGCGTCATCAAGGACATTACGCCCGAACAGTTTGCGGTGATTTCCGATACGCTTAATGATGTGGAAAAAGAGTTATATGCCGTTCTCGATACGTTTATCAAGGATTATTCGGTGCAGTCCCGCTTAAAAGGCGTCGGCATCCTGACCAAAGAGCAGGTACACGACTTAGGCTGCGCGGGTCCGGTAGCGCGGGCGTCCGGGGTTCCTATGGATATGAGGCGCTTAGGCTACGCGGCGTACCCGGAACTGGATTTTGATCCGATCACATACGAAGACGGCGACAGTTATTCCCGGTGCCTCGTGCGTATCGACGAGGTTTTCCAGTCGATCGAACTGATCCGCCAGGCAATGGGCAAAATTCCGGATGAAAAAGAGTTGGCGACGCCGGTCAAGGGCAACCCCGACGGCGAGTATTTCATGCGCGTCGAACAGCCGCGCGGAGAGGCGGTGTACTATGTCAAAGGCAACGGCAAACCGAACCTGCAGCGTATGCGAATCCGCACGCCGACGTTTGCGAACCTGATGGGCTTATGTGAAATGTTAAAGAATACAAAATTAGCGGATGTGGGGCTTCTTATTTTGACGATCGACCCCTGCATCAGTTGTACCGAGAGATAGGAGGGATGGATTCATGGCTATATTAAACTATGCGCCCGAGGCGCTGAAGAACCTGTTCCGCCCTCCGGTTACGACGAAATACCCGGCGGAACCTGCCGTATATCCCGAACGCTCACGCGGACATATTGAGATTGCGATCGACGAGTGCATCAGCTGCGGCATGTGCGTTCGCTGCTGTCCGTGCGGGACGCTTTCCGTTGACCGTAATGCGGGGACATGGTCGATTGACCGTTTTGACTGCATTGCCTGCGGCTATTGCGTGGAGAAATGCCCGAAGAAGTGTCTGCATATGGTAGCCGGTTATCAGACGCCGGGAGAAAAGAAAGGCAGCGTGACATATCAAAAGTCGCCGGAAGTGATGGAAGCGGATCGGAAGAAACGCGAAGAGGCGGCGGCTAAGGCGAAGGCAGCCGCGGAAGCAAAAGCCAAAGCCAAAACACTTGATGAGAGCAAGCCGGAGGCGTAGCTCGAATTTAGTGGAGTGGCTTCACAGGGACACTTAGAGAACGCAAGTCGGTAGACGCAGCGTGAACTTAGTGTCGCAGTGACGTAACACTTTTCGAAACGGTTAGTTAAGCATTTTTAACGGAGATGCAGATTTGAGTAAAATTACAAAAACCTACCGCATCCACGGTCTGGTGCAGGGCGTCGGGTTTCGCCCGTTTGTAGCGGAACAGGCAGGATTCTACGGAGTGGGCGGATATGTGAAAAATGCCGGCGGAGAAGTGCTTCTTACGGTTACAGGAAATGAGGAGGCGGTGGATGTTCTGTTCCATCGCCTTTTGAAACTCGACGGAACAGACCCGGCGCTGCCGGGTGCCGCCGTTACGGGAATAGAGGAAGTGGATGATGCGGCTGTTTCGGGGGAAGAGGAAGCAGACGACGATGACTTCCCGGAAACCGAACTGCCGGGCGGAGCGTTTCGCATCGTCGCGAGTACCGATGATGAGGACGCGCTCCGCATCCTGCCGCCCGATATCGGCACCTGCAAACGCTGTGAAAGCGAACTGTTTGACCGGATGAACCGTCGGTATCGGCATCCGTTCATTTCCTGCGTTTCCTGCGGCCCGCGGTTTACGATCATGGACAGCGTTCCGTATGACAGGGTACACACCGCCATGCAGCCGTTTCGGTTATGTACGGACTGCCGGACGGAATATGATGCGCCGGGGGACGTCCGGCACTATGCGCAGACGGTCTGCTGCAAATCCTGCGGTCCGGTGTTAAAGGCGGTATCCTACCGCAATATCGACGGCAGGATTGTGGAGCGGCAGAAAAGCGCATCCGAGGTCGCCGTGAGGGATGCGATCGAGGTTTTGAAAAAAGGCGGCGTCATTGCCGTAAAAAACGTCGGCGGCTATCATTTCTGCTGCATGGCGGATGACGGCGCGGCGGTAGAGCGTCTTCGAAAAGCAAAGAACAGGGAGGAAAAGCCGTTTGCGGTTATGTTTTCCGATGTCGCGGCAATCGAAGCAGTTGCCGAAATCGGACTGGAGGAAGAGCGGCTGCTTACATCTCCGATCCGCCCGATTGTGCTTCTTGCGGCAAAAGAGGATGCAAAAGGGATCGCCCCGGAAGTCGGCGGAGACAGCAGGCGTATCGGGGCAATGCTTCCGGCAGACCCGATCCAGATGCTTCTTGCAAAAGAAGCAAAGCCGCTTGTGATGACGAGCGGCAATCTCGGCGGAGAGCCGATTTTGACGGATGATAAAGACGTGCTGGCGCTGGCGAAAGAGGGCGCCTGCGACCTCGTTCTCTACCATGACCGCACGATCGTGCAGGGGCTCGACGACAGTATTTATCAGGTGGTAAAAACGCCG
>CAJOQZ010000145.1 GCA_905236585.1 uncultured Lachnospiraceae bacterium | reverse complement strand
TCGAAACATAAGAACATCCGCCCTTTTTTATCAAACGAGCCGGTCAAAACCGACCGGCTCCGCTTGCATTTAACTTTCCGTATCCGCATCATCAAGCATTCGCTTGAGTTCGTTCATAAACGTATTGACATCCTTAAACTCACGGTAGACCGATGCAAACCGCACATAGGCAACCGGATCGATGTCCTTGATCTTGTCCATGACCAGTTCCCCGATCTCGGTACTCGGAATCTCCTTTTCCTCATGGGAAAAGATTTCCGTCTCCACCTCGTCGACGAGTTTTGTGATCTGCTGCGCCGAGACCGGACGCTTATGGCAGGCACGCAGCACGCCGGCTTCGATCTTCGAACGGTCATACTGCTCACGTCCCATGTCCTTCTTAATGATGATCAGCGGAATCGTCTCGACCTTCTCATAAGTCGTAAAACGCTTCCCGCATTCATCACACATCCGGCGTCTGCGAATGGAATTGTTGTCATCCGCCGGACGGGAATCAATTACCCTCGTATTGTCGCTTCCGCAAAAAGGACACTTCATTTTTTAACCCGCCTTTCCCTTTTTGAAACATACAGCACCTGCTTGATGGGCTCCGGCGGATGCGCCGTATTGCACCCACTACATCATGATGCTTCGCCAATCAACACACCTAAGTGTAGTATAATCGAAGTGGAAGCACGGGTCAAGTAAAAAATTACACGTTGAATCGGAACAGGATGACGTCGCCGTCTTTTACGACGTATTCCTTGCCCTCAAGACCGACCACGCCCTTATCTTTTGCAGCGGCGGTCGAACCGCAAGCGATCAGGTCTTCGAAACGGACGACTTCCGCGCTGATAAAGCCGCGTTCGAAGTCCGTATGGATCTTGCCCGCCGCCTGCGGCGCCTTCGTCCCGTTACGAATCGTCCAAGCACGGCACTCGTCCTCTCCGGCAGTCAGATAGGAGATCAGCCCCAAAAGCGAGTAACTCGCCCGGATCAGTTTGTCAAGCCCCGACTCCTTAAGCCCTAAGTCTTCTAAAAACTCCGCCTTTTCCTCGTCGGAAAGTTCCGACAGTTCTTCCTCAATCTGCGCACAGATGACGAAGACCTCGCTGCCCTCGTCTTTGGCGAAATTACGGACTTCCGCGACAAAATCATTCGACGCGCCGTCATCCCCGAGATCGTCCTCCGAGACATTCGCCGCGTAAATGACCGGCTTCGCCGTCAGGAGATTGTAGCCCTTGAACCACGCCGCCTCTTCCTCGTTGTCCTCGTCCACCGCGAACGTCTTCGCCGGATTGCCGTCTTCAAGATGCTTTTTGATGCGTTCGATCAGGTCGACTTCCTTCGCCAGCGTCTTGTCCATCTTCGCCTGCTTGTGCGTTTTCTGATAACGCCGCTCCAATATCTCAAGATCGGAAAAAAGCAGTTCCAGATTAATCGTTTCGATGTCCCGAAGTGGGTTGATGCTTCCGTCAACATGTACGACATTGCTGTCCTCGAAGCAGCGGACCACATGCACAATCGCGTCAACTTCGCGGATATTCGCTAAAAACTGGTTCCCTAAGCCCTCGCCCTTGCTCGCGCCCTTTACCAGCCCGGCGATATCGACAAAATCGATCGTCGCCGGCGTCTTTTTTTTCGGATGATAGAGATCCGCTAATGCGTCCAAGCGCTTGTCCGGCACCGCGACCACCCCGACATTCGGATCGATCGTCGCGAAGGGATAGTTCGCCGCCAAAGCCCCTGCCTTCGTCAAAGAATTAAACAATGTGGACTTTCCGACATTCGGAAGCCCGATGATGCCAAGTTTCATAATAATCTCACTTTCTTCACATTCGTTACGGTCGGCGCAGAACAATCGTCCCCCGGACGATTTGCGCCCTTTATTTACGGGCTTTGCGGCTTCTAAATGTACCCACCTTGTACCCACCCCCTGTTTGAGGCCTATACATCTCCCAGGTATTTGCAAGATTTGGTTGGTCAAAATCAGATGAGAGGTAACAGTTTGATGCCCTCGTGAAGTGATTCTCTGGTCACATCCACATAGGTATCCATCGTGGTTTGGAGGCTCACGTGCCCTAATATTTTTTGTAACGTTTTGGGATTCATTCCGGCCTCGATACACCTCGTGGCGAATGTATGCCGAAGCACGTGCGTGCCGAAAGGTTTTATCCCTGCTTCATTACACAACTTTTCAAGGTGTGTTCCGTACGACGTGCTTTTGATTGGCTTCCTGCGTCATCGGAACCGTCCGATATCCGGAGACCGTCTTTGGAGAGCATGCTCTCCAGTAATGATTTCTGTGCCGAAACTCTAATTGCTTTTCGACTATGATCTCACGTTTTTCAAAGTCTACACATTCCCATGTTAGTCCGATCAGCTCGCCTATGCGAAGTCCTGTCTATAAAAGCAGCCGATACTGCAGCTTGTTATGGCTTTCCTCTGCCACTTCGAGGAACTTTTTTTGCTCCTCTATCGTAAGAGCCCGTATCGATTTTCTTTTCAGTCCCTTGGGCACTGATACGCCATCCAAAGGATGTTTGAAAATGATGTCGTTGTTGATTGCCGACTTGAACATAACACCGAGGCAGATATAGGTCTGATAAACCGTTCCTGCTGCATAATCGTCATTCTTCATATTATTAAGGATCATTTGGCAGTGGATGCACCGTACATCCGAAACCTTCATTTCCCCGATCACCGGATCGATATTTCGCGTGTATCGCTCCCGATAGTTTCTGATGGTGTTCGGAGAAAGATTTCTGTTATATGTATCATTCCAGAAATTGTACCACTCTGCCACTGTCATATCGCTGATACTTGATTTGCTCTTTTTAATGACATCCGGTACTAGATGTGAATACTGGAATCTCCTGTCTACGATCCACTTTTTTGCTTCATTCAGATCCTTAAAGACTTTCTGCTCTCTGTTGTTATTTCCGTGCCGGAATCTCGCAACATAATTGCCGTCTGCACGCTGTGTGATTCCTTCGCCTAACTCCTTTCCGTTTAAGCTTTTTCCCATTTTTACCAACTCCTTCCTAACTAATTAGGAAAGAGCCCTA
>CAJOQZ010000144.1 GCA_905236585.1 uncultured Lachnospiraceae bacterium | reverse complement strand
CTGCGTCGCCGCAGACCTTTAGCGACCAACCCGACAGCACTTCGGGCAAAAGTATCGCTGTCTGTACGGTCTTGCTTCGGATGGGGTTTACAACTGCCCCGCACGTTACCGTGCGGTCGGTGGTCTCTTACACTCGCCGTTTCACACTTACTGCGAGACTGCGCGAAACAAGCGTTCCCCGCACCTCATATTGCAGCGTTGTACTTTCTGCTGCACTTGCCTTGGAGTTGCCTCCACCGGACGTTATCCGGCATCCTGCCCTGTGAAGCCCGGACTTTCCTCACTTCCTAAGAAGTGCGATTGCGTGTCCGACCGCTATGAGCACTTAGACGGTGGCAAAATCAAACCTTATAGCAACTTCCCCCGATGAACTCGCGGATCAGCGAACTTTGGCTGATGATCTCCGTCGGCATCGGAAGGAAATAGGTCAGCAATTTCTTCAGGCGTTTCGCCTCGACGTATTCCGGCGTGTCATGCTCGACCGCGAACAAAAGCGGCTCCGCATATAGTTTCAGCACCGCCATTTCATAGATCAGCGCCGAGTTGAACATGACGTCCGCTTCTTCCTGGAACGGGAAGATATTCCTTTCCTCGCCCCGCCGCACGGAATCCCACATGGCGATCGTCCCCGCCGCCTGTGTGCCTCTGGTACGCGCATCCCGGACGATCCGGCGGATCAAGCGCCCGTCCGTCGTCGACAGCGGATTATGCTCGTCGATCGTCAGCTGCGTCAGCGCCGAGATATAGATTTTGAACTTGCTTTCTTTTGGAAGGCTGTAGGACAATTTGTCATTCAAACCGTGGATTCCCTCGATCACTAACACGTCGTCCTTGCCGATCTGCAAAAACTGATTGCGGTATTCGCGTCTGCCGATCTTGAAATTAAAATACGGCATTTCCACGCGTTCCCCAGCCAAAAGCGCATTCATATCGGCGTTGAACTGCTCGATATCCAACCCCTCCAAAGCCTCGAAATCTTTTTTTCCGAACTCGTCCAGCGGCATCTCGTCGCGGTTCTTGTAATACATATCCAGCCCGATGGGATGCGGTGTCAAGCCCCTCGCCCGAAGCTGCATGGAAAGGCGATGGGAAAATGTGGTCTTCCCCGAAGAAGACGGACCTGCGATCATCACGAATTTATTCTCCCGATTCGCCGCGATCCTTGCAGCGATCGATCCGATCTTTTCTTCCATGATGGCTTCCTGCATCAAAATGATCTCATTGGTGCGTCCCGCCGTGATCGCGTCATTTAGGGCGCCGACCGTCGAAATATGCATCATGTCGCCCCATGTCGCCGCTTCGTTCAATACTGTAAAAAGTTTCGGCAGCGGCTTATACTCACCGATTTCGCCCGTCCCTTTCCTCGGATACTGCAGAATGAAGCCGTCTTCAAAACTAAGAAGCCGAAAGCCGGCGAGTCCGCCCGTCGACGGCGCCATATATCCGTAAAAATAATCATGTCCACCGTCCAATTCGTATATATTGATATTGGAACTTGTCCGATAATTCAAGAGGCTGTCTTTTGCGTGTAAGCCTTCTTCCTTGAACATGGCGCGGGCTTTCCGCGTTTTTGTCACATATTTGTATATCGGAATATCTTCCGCAACCATGGTGCGCATGGTATCTTCCAGACGCGCAAGAAACTCCTCTGTAATTGCCACCGCGCCGCCGTCGTCATCAAATATCCGGCAGAAATACCCCGAACCGACCGAAAAGTAAACCCGCACATCCAGCCGTTCATTCGGATGCAGACGTTTGATCGCCTCCTGCATCATGAAAATGACGCTGCGCCGATAAACGCGCCGCCCGTTTTTATCCGCCGTGGAAAGGAAGCGGATTTCGCCGTCATCCTTGACTTTTTTGCCAAGTTCGATGAGCCTGCCGTTATACTCGGCAAGCATCATCTTTTTCGCGTCATTGCCATATGCTTTTTCGGCAATCTCCAAAATCTTGCTGCCTTCCTCAACTTCATATACTGTCCCCTCAACAGATATTTTAACACCCATATCTCTCCCCCTAATGTTGACTAAACGATCGAAAACGGTTCTCCGAAGGGCTCGGTGAAAATCTCCGCCGTCGTCTGTCCCTCCAAGTACCGCTTCATGTATTCAATAAAAATATGCTCGATCCCATAATGTCCGGCATCAATAATGGCAAGCCCTTTCATATTCGCGTCGATCCCGCTGTGGTGGTCGATATCGCCGGTCACATACACGTCCGCGCCTTTTTCGATCGCCTCGTCGATATCGCTCTTGCCGGAGCCGGGACAGATTGCGACCGTGCGCACCCGCTCGGAGAGATCCCCAAACACTTTCACATGGGAAATCCCGAAAATATCCCGCACTTCTTCGGCTAATGCCTTTAACCGGACGCTCTCCATAAGACGCCCGACTCTGCCGATCCCAATAGATCCGTTCGCATCTTCCCCGGTCACTTCCAAGGGTTCGCAGTCGGACAAGCCTAATTTACGCGCCGCAAGATCCGCCATGCCGTAAATGTCAAAATTCGTATGCATGGCATACAGCGCGATCCCGTGACTGATGAGATCCATCACCCGACGCCCGGTAAAATCAGACGTCACGACACGTTTCATCCCCGAAAAGATCATCGGATGATGCGTTACGATCATCTGCGCTCCGCTTTCAATGGCGTGGGCGATCACCTCGTCCGTCGCGTCCAACGCCACATAGATGCGATCCACAGTAGAATCCATATCGCCGACAAGAAGTCCGACGTTGTCCCAGTCGCAAGCCGCCTTTTCGGGCGAATGCGAGTCTAAAATTTTAACAATATCAAAAACCGTCATCATATTCTCATTACGGCAAGCGCCTTATTTAACAAATCAAGTTCCTTAGCAACTTCATCCCTGCGGCTTCCAGAGGTGCGCACCTTAATTGCGGACAGCCGCCGTTCTTCTTTTTGTAAAAAATCCGCCAGTATCGGACTGCGGTTCTGCAAGGGATGATACCCATAGCGGCAGGAAAGTTCTATCCGCTCCGCTTCCGTCAACGCCGCCCAACCGCCGGCTCCCTCCATCGGTATCCGATGTTCTGCGGTTTCGTTTTCCTCATCCGCCGCCCGCACCGCCATAACGGGGTAATATTTCCCATCTTCGCAAACTAAATCCTCTGCGAAAATCGTAAATCTTAGTTCCCGCAGCGCAGCCCGCGTATCGTACGCCTTGGAATGCGGACTTAAAATGAGCATCCGCGCCGCTTTCGCCGTCATTGGATTCGTCTGTAAAATATGCAGCACCAGTTCGCCGCCCATGCCGCAGACCGCCAGAATATCCGCCTCGCCCGGATGAATAGATGAAAGCCCGTCCGACAGGCGCGTCTCAATCCGATCCGAAAGATGCGCTTCTGTAATATGCGCGTTAGCGATCCGAAGCGGGCCTTCTTTTACATCTGCCGCAATCGCGGAAGAAATGACGCCCTTTTTGCAAAGATCCAGCGGCAAGTACGCGTGATCCGTTCCGATATCGGCAAGTACAATCCGCCCCTCCGCCCTGCGTTTTGCAAGCAGCGCATCCGCCGCAATCTGCGCGGCAATCATGTCCGCAATCGCCGCAAGTCGAATCCGCTTACTCAAGATAATCCTTTAACTTCCGGCTTCTCGACGGATGGCGGAGTTTGCGCAGCGCCTTTGCCTCAATCTGTCGAATGCGCTCCCTCGTAACGTTGAACTCCCGTCCGACTTCCTCAAGCGTCCGGCTCCTGCCGTCCTCCAGTCCAAACCGCAGGATCAGCACCTTCTGCTCCCTGTCGGTCAGGGTGCCTAAGACCTCTTCCAACTGCTCCTTCAACAAGGTAAACGTCGCTGCATCCGCCGGTACCGGCACATTGTCATCCTGAATGAAGTCGCCCAAGTGCGAATCTTCCTCCTCGCCGATCGGCGTCTCTAAGGACACCGGCTCCTGCGATATTTTCAAAATCTCACGTACCCGCTCCACCGGAATCTCCATTTCCTCAGCGATCTCTTCGGGGGTCGGCTCGCGTCCGAGTTCCTGCAGCAGTTGTCTCGAAACGCGGATCAGTTTGTTGATCGTCTCCACCATGTGCACCGGAATGCGGATCGTCCGCGCCTGATCGGCAATCGCCCGCGTGATCGCCTGTCGAATCCACCAAGTGGCGTAGGTGGAGAATTTATAACCCTTGCGGTAGTCGAATTTCTCGACGGCTTTGATCAGTCCGAGATTGCCTTCCTGAATCAGATCCAAAAACAGCATCCCCCGACCGACATAACGCTTCGCAATGGATACGACCAGACGCAGGTTCGCCTCCGCGAGTTTTTTCTTCGCTTCGGAATCACCGAGTTCCATGCGCTTCGCAAGTTCGATCTCCTCGTCCGCGGTAAGCAGCGGCACCTTGCCGATTTCCTTAAGATACATCCGCACCGGGTCTTCAATGGAGATGCCGTCCGGCACCGTCAGGTCGATATTCTCTACTTCGACCTCATCTTCCTCGTCTAAGAGGATATCGTCGTCCGGCTCGTCGTCCGTGCGCAGCACGTCGATGTTATTTGCTTCCAAAAACTCCAGGATTTTGTCATACTGCCCGCTGTTTAAGGACATTTCCTTGAATTTGTCGCTGACTTCCTTGTATTCGAGGACGTTGCGGCGCTTTTTTGCCAATTCCAGAAGTTCCTGCAATTTCTTTTCGTATAATGCAACCTTGTCGTTTGTTTCCTTCTTCTTCTCAGCCATAAACTTTTCTTCCTTCTCCTCTGGTTATAATATATTCTGGCGCGACATCTGTTCGATGCGCTTTTTCTCTTTTAATATGTCGTCAAAGCCCTCGCCTGTCTCACCGGCAGCGTCGGTCTTGTATTTAAGGCTTTCTCTGAGCAGACGAAGTATCACTTCCTGCAGCATCTTCTTCTGCTCCTCGATACTTTCCCTGTCTTCCGTCGCGGTATGGAACATCGCCCCGATTTCCCGCTGATCCTCATCTTCGGGAAACCGCTCGGCGATCGCCGCCGGATCGGGCTGCCCCGTCTCTTCAATCTGGGAAAAAAGCATCCGCGCAACGTCACGGTACAAGCCTTCGGTAAAATCTTCGGGGTCAATAGCAGCGCGTACGCTTGGATACAATTCCGGCGACTCACAGATCCTTGTCAGCAAAAGCCGCTGGGCTTCCCGCAGTCCATCGGTTGCGCCGAAGCGCTTCCTTTTCGGCTGCCTGGTATTGTCGGCGGGCGTATGTGCGACGCTCCGATACCCGTCTGCGGCAAGGTGCGTAATCAACTGCTCCATTGCCGGTACGTTGATGTCATATATTCTGCACACGGCGTCGATATAGTTCTTCCGCTCGATCTCTTCGGGAAATTCCAAGATCTTCGCCGCAACCGCCCGATGGAACGCCGTCCTCCCGTCCGGGTCTTTCGTATCGAACTTTTCTTCCAACATGCGGATCGTAAACAAAAACGAATTTTCCGCATTCGCAATGCGCTCTTCGTAACTTTCTTTGCCGAGCGCCTTGATAAATTCATCCGGGTCCTTATACGGCTCCATGTTGATCACCCGACAGACAATCCCTGCCTCCCGCAGAATCGGAATCGCCCGCAGCACCGCCTTTTTCCCTGCGCCGTCGCTGTCATAACTAAGATAGACGTCGCCGGTATAGCGTTTTAGCAGGGCGGCGTGCCCGGATGTAAGCGACGTGCCTAAGGATGCGACCGCATTGTCGAAGCCCGCCTGATGCAGCGCGATGACGTCCATATAGCCTTCGCAGAGGATCATCTCCTTGCGGCGCGTTTTTTTCGCAACATGCAGCCCATATAACGTGCGGCTTTTATCGAAAATCATGGTTTCGGGGGAGTTTAGGTATTTCGGCTCTCCCTCGCCCATCACGCGCCCGCCGAACGCGATCACTTTGGAATTTGCGTCCATGATCGGGAATATTGCGCGGTTCCAGAATTTATCCCTTGCGCCGCGCTCCTTATCCGGCGTGACAAGTCCGCTGTCCTTTAATATATCGTCCTCATAGCCCTTTGACTTTAAGTACTTATACAATTCTCCCGGGCGCTTTCCGGCGTAGCCGAGCCCGAAACTTCTCATGGTATCGTCGGATAGCCCGCGCTCTTTGAAATAGGCGTATGCGTCCTTGCCGTATTCGCTGCGCAGCATTTTATAATAATAGACCGCCGCGTCCTTGTGAACGGTTAAAAGACGGCTTCTCCGATCCGCCCGCTCGCGCTCCGCCTGGCTCATCTGGCGTGTGGGAAGGGCAATCCCCGCCCGGGACGCCAACTGCTCCACCGCCTCGGGAAATGTCAGATTCTCATAATTGCGTAAAAACGTAATCACGTTCCCGCCCGCGCCGCAGCCGAAGCAATAGTAGATCTGCTTCTCCCTGCTTACAGAAAATGACCCCGTTTTCTCCGAGTGAAACGGACACAGCCCGAAATACGACGCGCCCTTTTTTTTCAGTTGTACATATTGCGAGATCACATCAACGATGTCGGTTGCATTCCGAACCTCGTCGACGATCTCCTCGGAATAATAGGGCAATGCTTGCTCCTCTCCATAATCTATGGTTCTTCTTCCCAGCTTGCCGGCATGAAAAACTCTTGGAATTTCGCATTTGCAAAAGGATCGGTCATCCCTGATATGTAGTCGCAGATCACACGGTCGTCCGTCTCAACGCCGTCAATGATCTTCTGGTAATATTTTTCCGGCAGCGCGTCGTTGTTCTTCTGATAGTAGTGGTAAAGCATCTCGATCATCCGCTTTGCCTTGACCTCTTCGCCTTTTGCTTCGGGATTGCGGTAAACAT
>CAJOQZ010000143.1 GCA_905236585.1 uncultured Lachnospiraceae bacterium | reverse complement strand
TTCCGACCATGATCGCCACCGGCGTCGCAAGTCCAAGCGCACAGGGACAACTGATAACCAAGACCGCGATCGCATGCTCCAAGGCAAACCCCGCATCCGCGCCGAGGGCAAGCCAGACCGCCGCCGTGACCGCCGCAACCGCCAATACGAAAGGCACAAAAACGCCCGCGACCTTATCCGCCGTTTTCGCAATCGGGGCTTTGGTCGCCGCCGCGGAACCAACCATCTGGATAATCTGCGACAGCGTCGTATCCTCGCCGACCCGCGTCGCTTCGGCTAAGATATGCCCGGAACGGTTGATCGTCCCCGCCGAAATGTCCGCCCCCTCGCCTTTGTCCACCGGTACGCTCTCACCGGTAAGGGCGCTTTCATCCATGGCGGCGGCGCCCTCAACAATAACGCCGTCCACCGGCACCCTGCCGCCGGGCGCAACGACAAAGACGTCGCCGATCCTTACCTCGTTGATCGGCACCGTCTTCTCTTTTCCCTCACGCAATACAACCGCCGTCTTAGGCGCCAGATCCATCAGTCCTTTTAACGCGTTTGTCGTCTTCCCTTTGGAAAATGCTTCTAAGGTTTTGCCGACGGTAATCAGCGTAACGATCATTGCCGCCGACTCAAAATACATCTGCCCCATGCATTCCATGACAAGCGCGTCATTCCCGCGTGACGCCGCATAACTCATCAAATACAGCACGTACAGGCTGTACGCAAAAGAAACGCCGCTCCCCAGCGCCACAAGGGTATCCATGTTCGGCGCACCGTGCAGCGCACCCCGGATGCCGCTTGTAAAAAATTTTCGGTTAATAAACATCACGACGATGGCAAGAAGCATTTCGCTCATGCCCATGCCGACATGATTGTCAACCAAAAACGGCGGCAGCGCAAAACCCCACATCATATGTCCCATGGAAATGTACATAAGAGGGAGCAAAAAAAGAACGGACAAAGACAGCCGCCGAAGAAGTTTCGGCGTTTCCTTGTCCGTCAAATCATTATCCTGAATACTGCTGCCCGCCGCTTCGCCGCCGCGCTTTGCAGCGTGATACCCCGCACGCTCCACCGCATCGCAGACCTTTTTTGCATCCGCGCTGCCGGACACCTGCATGGAGTTTGTCAAGAGGCTGACCGATACGTCGGAGACGCCTTCCACGGCGCGAACCGCTTTTTCAACATGAGCCACGCACGCGGCGCAGCTCATGCCTTCCACTGTATATTGATCCATTTCCTTTACTTTCCAAGCATTGCAAGAAGGCTTTCCTTTGACTGCAAGCCAACCGCTTTCTGTACGACCTCGCCGCCCTTAAATACCATCACCGTCGGAATCGACATGATATTGTAATTCCCCGCAATGTCGTCCACCTCATCCACGTCTAATTTCGCAACCTTGACATCGGCAAGTTCGTCGGCAAGCGCCTCGACGATCGGTCCCTGCTTCTGGCACGGGCCGCACCATGTCGCCCAGAAATCGACCAAAACCGGCTTGTCGGAATCCAATACTTCTGTTTTGAAATTATCGCTTGTTAATGTAATCGCTGCCATAATGATATCCTCCTTTGTCTGTAGTCCATATATATGGCACGAAAAATGAGGTACATGCATCGTGCCGTTCTTAAAATGATTGCCTTTTTTCAAGCGCAACAACACTATATCACACTTTTTAATTGTGCGCAATATGATTTTAAGAAATCTTTTTGTATTTTCTCTTTCTTTTCGATAGCGGCACAAATGCCGCAAGCATCGCCATGCTGATTAAAATGCCGCCGATGATATCCGTCAGCCAATGCACGCCGGACAGAAGTCGTCCGATGACAATAACGACAAGCAAGACCACGCAGACGATCTGCAGAACCGCCTGTACCGTTTCATTGTGGATATACTTGCCGAACAGCATAAACGCGCTGCTCAAAATCACACAGGCAAGCATGGTATGCGAGGACGGGAACGACGCTTCCACATGCTCCTCCCCCGGCAGGATCACCGGGCGGTAATTGACTATCACTTTCTCAAAAAACACGTACACCGCCGCTGTTGCTGCATACAATCCGAAAAGAGCAAGGAGCGGGCGGTCGACTTTTTTGATGCTTTTTTTCGCCGCTAACTGCAGCAGTCCAAAAAGCCCGAAAAAAACAGGTATGATGAACATAAGATAGCCCGCCACCTTGGAAATCATATACCAAATCGTACTGTAGTCAAAGAGGGTGTGAAACGCCCCATTCATATGGGACAGCCCGACGGACGTTCCCTCCGGTCCGATCGGCGCCACATCGATCAGTTTTAAGACAATAATCAAAAGCACAAAAAGCAAAAACGCCATACCCGCAAGCACAAACTGATACGTTGCTTTTTTTCCGTTTCCAGTTTCCAAAAGAATACCTCCCTTATCCGGTCAATCCATTTCCAGTCCGTTGGACTCCGATACTTTTTTTCTATAAACAATCAGATACCATTCTACGCTTTTTTATATTTTTTTCAACATGAACTCCAGCCGCGATTCATAAGAAAAATCATTTCTAACGCGTTCCAGTCCGGCGTGCGCAATTTTTTTACGCAGCGCGTCGTTTTTCATATAAAATTCCGCTTTTTCCACCGCTTCCTCGATGCTGTCATAGAGAACAATTTCCTCTTCTGGAAGAAAATAATTCAAAAAATCTTCTCTAAAACTCGATAATAAAAAGCCGCCGCTGCCAAGAACATCTAAGGCGCGCAATGGAATCCCGTCTCCGTTCGCCCGAAGAATCGGATTCAGGTTAATCTTGCTGGACGCGAAAACGCGGGGCATCTGCGTGTCATAATCCACCGCTTTTTCCACGGAAACGCGGGACAGTATCCGGCGGTCTTCCGGGCGGATATCAAATGTAAAAAGCGTCGTCGAAAAACGCGCCGAAAGCATAGCCAAAAGCAGCAGACGATCCCGGTGCGTCAGTTCCTCCGCGATCGAATACGACAGCTGATCGGCGTTGATCGCAAAGCCGCCGGAACCATTCGCGTGCGCCGCGTATGTCCGGTTGATGCCGTCGATAATATCTTTTGTCAGAAGTTCCGGCACAAAATATCCGGCAAAAATCTTCTGCTGCGCCGCTGCAACCGCGTCCAAATAACCGCCTTCATACGCACCCATGGGCGAACGAAGCGCGGAATACGTCGACGCATACAGACTGCCGACCAGAGAAACTTCAAGCGGCTTTTGCCACGGCTTTAACTGTCCTGCCGCCTTTATATCCGCGGCAAGGGGCAGATAAAAAACCGTCCCCATTCCCATCCGAAGAAATTTTGCATACTCGGTCCGGTCAAACAAAAAAATGCGGTTCGTATCATAAGACATGGGCGATATGTCCCGAATCTCCATGGGACTGTCATAGACCCACGCGATATACGGCACATCCCGGTCATGACATGCTTGCGCGACGACTCCCCAAAAGTTGATCGTAAAGACGGCATCCGGCAGTTCTTTTTCAATGTCCGAGGCAATCCTTCCTATCGTCTGCGCGTCGCCGTGAATATCTTCCGGCGTGGCATACAAATGATCCGACACCTGATGCCCCATATGTTTAAGCGCCGCGATCGTCGTTTTCGCCGTATAGGTTTTGAATACTTCACAAAAGAAAAGTTTCACCCTTTTTTGCCTGCCTCCTTTATGGGTCGCTTGCGCCCCATTATACTATATCCGGCGGCATTTGCAAACGGCATAAGCCTCTTTCCCATTAAGAACATTCCTGATCATATCCTTGCTCTCATCAACACCCTTGGAATATCCTTGCGCAGATAAACCATATCTACCAGTTGCACGCCTTCCTCAAATATCGGATGATCATAATTGTCCAGAAAGAAGTTTTTGATTATGTGATGCCTCTTGAATCCACATTTTTCATAAAATGGAATCGTTAACGGGCTGTCTCCCGTGCCAACCTGCAGCGTTCTGTACTTTCCCGCATATTTTTCGGAGATAAAATCCACGAGACGACTTCCATATCCTTTTCCATGGCATTCCGGTACAGTCGCGATATTCTTGATTTCGAGAATCCCTTCTCCTTCATCCGTAACAACGCATTCTCCTTTTACACCCTCATCATCCATCACATACATCGTGCCATGATCCAAATATCTATCAATCATATCCTCCTGCTCATCAGCAAGGAAAAGCAGATCCATGTAATCCCTTTTATTTTTAACCTCATAAATTCTCATAATTGACACACCATCATATGATTCAAGGGGCAAAAGCCTGTTCCCATGGCGGGCTTGCTTCTACCGGACAGTTGTCGGGCAAGTAACGTCTGTTGTTAATATTGTATTAAACTGATTTATCACTTTTCCTGCCTTTTGTGACGGATTGTTCCTATCCTTTGAGACATTACAGAAACAGCCTCGATCATGTGGGTTGCAAAACTGCGGCAGCCTTCTTCCGAAAAGTGGACGCCGTCAAAAGCAAGGGGTATGTCCCACTCTGCCGCATCGAAAAATGATACATTTCTCCGTTTGCATAATTCTCTAAATCCGGCATTCATACGAAGACTCTCTTCGTAGTAAATCCGCAATTCCTGCGCCGCATTTGAGATCGGAACCGGTCCGACAATAATCGTGCTAAACGGGCTGTTATTCTTCTCAAACCATGTCAGCAGACGATCCATCTTTCCGATCGCAACATCCGCATCTGGGCGGGCGGTCAGCAGGATGTCGTTGGTTCCAAGCATCACCACAAGGGCATCATCCGCTGACAACCCTCCGGTCATTGCTTTTAGAAATCCCTCTTCCCTCGGAAGAACCGGAAGACATCTGCCGTTTTGCCCTTCTTCTATGATCTCATATTCGTTTCGAAAGTGATCCTGAACTTTCGTCGTCCAGCGCAGTTCTTCCGGGTAACGCATCCCCATGAATCCCCGCGGATCATATCCGTAGGTATTGGAATCGCCGTAAAATAGGATCTTTTTCACCGCCTGTGTTCCTCGCATAATAAGCCTTTACCCCAGATATCACTCACGGAATGCAACCGATTTCCGTATAGAGCATCCCATTCTTCCCACTAAAAGCCATCGTAATGTGCAGGTTCTCTCTTCTGGTATAATTCCCTGTCACGCCCTGTCTTTTCAAATCAGCCTGAAAATCTGTCAGCGCATCAAGGATATTCTCTTCAAATTGAATCGCGATGAAAAGTCTCATATTCCTTAGTCGCCTCCTGCATTTCCGAAGCCATATATGCACAGAGTTTTACATCAATCTCATAATCCGGATAATCGGCCGTAAACTTCTGATACGCTTTCAGGCACTGTTTTGTCGACTCCGCCACAGGATTTTCCAATGATCCGCCAAATATGCCAGAACTGATCAGAGGAAATGAAATACTGTGATATCCATTCTCCATTAGCACTTTAAGCGAATTGTAATAGGCATCAAACAGTTCCTTAAATGCCGTTGGTGTAACAGCAAAATTAGGACCAACGGCGTGTATGATCGTCTTCGCATTCGACATATTAAACGCCGACGTGATAACTGCGTCCCCGTCGTTAAGCGGAGTCTTATACTTTCTACAAGCCTCCGTAAGTTCTGACATTCCTGCTTTTCTGAAGATCACTCCACAGATACCGCCGCCTGCCCACAGACCATCATTCGCAGCATTTACAACGGCATCCACAGTCTGATCTGCACAGGAAGCATGGATCAGTTCAATCCTGCTCATAGTGCCCTCCTCCAGTCCTCTTCCTTAAACCCGGTAAGAACAGTGTCTTCCGTAATCAGCAGCGGCCTCTTCACCAGCATCCCATCCGATGCCAGAAGTTCAAACATCTCGTCTTCGCTCATATCCGGCAGTTTCTTTGAAAGT